>JAWXAS010000086.1:0-32450 GCA_034439635.1 Bacteroidota bacterium
AATTTACACTTAAAAACATCTGCCGCTTTTTTAATCCTTTTTTACTTTTTTCGGTAGATTTTTATCACACTATTTTTAAACAAACTCAATAATAACAAGTCTTACAGAGTTTTTGAGGGACGACTAAGTATGTTTTAAGAGGCAGAAACCAAAGGCGCGCTAACCAGACTTCTGGCATGAGCGATTCACGGAGATTTACACAGAGGTCGCTGAGAACCACCATCACTCTATAAAAACTCTGCGTTCTCTGTGTAAAACTCTGTGAGACCGAAGGTCTCTGTGGCTTCTGCCTCTAAAAATTATCCGTATCTTTTCCATACCAAAGTACTATAGGTTTTATGAAAAAACTGTTGCTAATTTCCTCTTTATTCGCGTTAAATGTTAACGCTCAAGAGCCCGTTGGAACCATTAAAGTAAAGCGCGAACAAAATTTAGTAAAGGCCGTGTTCGACAATATAGAATACAAATTAATGGCCATTGACAGATTTGGAAATCCTCAAGAGAATACCTTTGCTTCTTATACTTTATGGATCAAAGAAAAAAAGGCAACAAAAAAATTTGTGGGTTATTCAAACACACTCACTCCCGAAATGCTTAAAGAATTAAAAAGTTTAAAAAGAGCTACCAAAATTTTCTTTACCAATATAAAAGTAAATGAAGATGATGCGCATTTGGTTGACCTTCCGGATGTGATAGATACTTGGTTTCCGGATTGCACTAACTGTAATAAGAAAAAGTAAAGCGTTAAAGCACAAGGTTAGAAGTTCGATCAACGAATTTATAATTTTATAGCAACAAAAAAGGCTGGAAATAACTTCCAGCCTTTTTTTTATATAGTATCAATTACTCTTTTATGAGTTTCGTTACTTGCTCAATTGTATTTTTGTTTGAAAGAACTTTTACAATATAAACACCGTTGGCGTAATTGTTAAGGTTTAACTGTGTAGCTGTGCCTTCTACTTTTTTAGTGATCAATAGTTGGCCAAGAGTATTGTAAACTTCAATGGTTGAATTTTCGGTATATCCAATATACGTTACAAAAAGCATTCCGTTATTTGGATTTGGATACACTTGAATGCCCGCGTTGCCGGTTAATTTTGCAATGCCAGTACAAGGCGAAACTGATACGGTTATTGCAGCACTAGATTTACATCCATTGGTAAAGCTGGCTACAACTGTGTAAATAGTATTTGTAGAAGGGAAAACAACCTCTACTGTACTTGTACCTCCACTTGACCAAGAATAGGTTGCTCCTGCACTTCCATTAGCAGTTAACGATGCGCTTGATCCAAGGCAAATAATATTGGTGCTTGATCCTGCCGAAACAGTTGGACTTGGGTTAGTTCCTACAATATAAACTTGAGGTGACATCGTGCAGCTATTGGCATCGGTTACATATAATGTATAAGTGCCTGTTGGAACGTTCATCACGGTACCCGTTGAACTTACGTTTGGCGACCAGCTATACGTATAACCAGGAGTTCCGCCAAAAGCAGTAGTTGTAATAACTCCAGTACTTTGACTTCCACAAGCACTGGTTGAGCTTCCGCTCGCATTTACAACAAATGGTTCGGTGATAGTAACTGAATTTGATATTTTACATCCGTTAGCATCGGTAATAGTGTAGTTATGCACGCCTGCTGTTATTGCTGTTAAACTCGATGATGTTGAGTTTGAAGGTGACCAGCTGTATGTATAACCTGGGGTTCCGCCTGTAGGATTTAAGGCTGCAATTCCATTACTGTAGCTAAAGCAAGTTACATTGGTTTGAGTTGCAACCGGAATGATAGAAGATGGTTGGGTGATGATCACAACCAAACTACCGGTTAAGCTACAATGGTTTGTAACTTGAATAGTATAATTGCCCGCTGTTAAATTTGTAATTGAATTTGTTGTGCTACTTACAGGCGACCAACTATAGGTATGTGAAAGACCTCCAGTTGCAGTTATTATTGCTAAACCTTCGTTACTTCCAAAACATAAGGTGTTGGATTGACTAACAACAGCAATGATTGGCACAGGGCAAGGGATCTCATCAGCACCAACCGCAGGAAATGTTGCACTACGTGAATTATTATCAATATCTGTAGTGATACTTATTGGTGAAGCTAAACCACCTGGGTATGTAGATGTGTTTATGTGTAGGTCACCTAAACCTACGTTTACAAATAAAGGTCCAGCGGTAATACTTGTAGTGATATTTTTTTGCGAGTTATTATCACCAAGGGTAAATCCTTTCCATCCGTTAAACGTTGTTACAGTTCCCGACCAAATTGCTAATCGTGTTGTATCGCTGGTTAAAAACGCATTGTAATTAGAAGAAGTATTACCCCAATTTTGAGTGGTAAATGTTCCAATAGCAACGTGCGAAGCAGTTGAACCTGCTCTTTCGTTATACAATAAATTGTTACGCATTTTCACGTTATCAATTCCACCTCTGTAAAAAGCATAAGAGTTAACAGTACCGGTTGGTGAACTTCCTCCAATATAAACAGAGTTGTAATTTAGATTGAGGTTAGCACCAATACCCATGAAATCTCCAATACCGTATACATCTAAAGTGTTTGTATTTGCACCGTTTGAAAGACTGATCATGTTATTGCTCACATCCCAATTATTACCGGCTGTGATATAAATACCACCAATTCCTGCTCCAACACCAGTTTGAGCATTTGTAATATTGTTAATGTAATTCTTGCGCATAATTCCGCCAAAACTGCTTCCTTGTGTTTGAATGCCTAAAGCGTAAGCCGCTCCAGCACCAGGATTGACGCATGCAATTCCAGATATCGTATTGGCTTCAAGTGTGTGAGTACCCGCCATGCCTTGACAAGCGATACCAAAATTAGTTATCACTGGAGTTAAAGGCAATGCATTACTTGAAATATTACGGATAAGATTATTGCTAACGTTCATAGGACCTGAAGTACCAACCGAGCCAATAAGCAAAAAGCCATAATGTTGCGAAGAAGCACTGTTGCTATTATCTACTATATTCATGATCGTATTAGAGGTGATGCTAATTGCTGGTCCTGTTGAAACTAAATGACGGATAGCAAAAGCAATAGATGGCGCATTCATATTATTAATAATGCTGCTTGGAGTTGATACACTGCCAATAACATTATTAGAAACATCTAAATTTTGTGCAGGAGTTCCTTGGCTTTGGATCCATTGAGGAATGATTGCACCCGTAGTGTTTGTTCCACCAATGGTAATACCGCCAATAGTATTGTTACGTACTGCATAAGAACCATTAGTTGCCACTGCAAAAATACCCGCAAGGAATGCAGAAGATGCTCCACCTGTATTGATGTTTATTTTTATGGAGCCGGTTCCGTTTGGAATACCGATCACATTTCCTGTAAGTGTGCCAACACTGTGAATACCATTGGCTGCCTGTATAGGATTAAAAATGGTTGCATTAGCAGTAGGAGCATTTGTTGTAAAATCAATATTCCTGATAACGTTTCCTTCAATGTAATTTGGTATTTGTCCTGTAGAAACAAGTAGACCGATAAAGCTTGTATAAACAGTTCCCGAAACGTTAATGGTCATGTCTCCCGCTGCTAACGGAGTATTTCCGCCAATATAATTATTGGTAATAGTATAGCCTCCGGTATTATTTACTGGGCTTGAAAGAGAAACAAATATTCCTCTCATAGACCCTGTTCCAAGTGAATAAGTTTTTGGAACGGTGTGATAAAGACTGTTATTACTGATAGTGCAGCTTGAATTACCTACACCAAACAAAATGCCATGTGCAAAATTTGCATTGATGAAGTAATCATGAACATTATTATTTTTGATAACGATATTGTTATTGTATTGGCTTATCATACCAGCGGTACCATTACAGTTAATACCCCATGCAGGTGTTCCTGCAATATCGCTTCTGTCTCTGATCTCGCAATCAGAAATGGTGATGTTATCGTTACCATACATAGCAGAAGTTGTTCCAATGATCACGGCGCCACCTGCCACAGCTGTGTTTAATTGATTGCCACTTTCAATGATAGAGTATTGCAAAATGTTATTTTGCGCATCGTTAACGTACCCAACTGATGAGTGTGCGCCTGTATTTCTGAAAAGCAGATACATACCTACATTATTAAATCTTCCATCGATTTTTACGCGATCGGCACCATTAAAACGCACCAAGCTTCCAATTGTACAAGGTCCTGTTACGGTACGCGTTATGGCAGCACTTGGTTGAATGGTAAGTGAGTAGTTACCTACACCATCTTCAGCCCATTGATTCAATGCAATGGCTCCAGTTTCTAAAGTAAGGTCACCAGTAATGTTCAAAGCAGTATTACCATTTAAAACACCTTGGTTGATAAGATCAAACATACCACCCGGATTTGTAAGTGATGTTATAATTTCGGTAGGACCAACGTTAACTGTTCCTGAATAGGCATTTGTAACGATCACGTATTGGTTAATTGTATTTGCTAAAGGGAATTCGGTAGCGCTTAAGTTTACACTCACTGGTTGTGCGGCAAAGCCTCCGTTGTTTAAGCCAATATTAGGTGTAGTTGCAAGATCTTGTGCTGTTACAAAATACTGAATAATATCTCCGCCAATAACACTTCCACCGGTTAACAAAGCGTAATTGATATTGAAATCAAAAGGAGAAGCGGCATTAGTAGCCTCTACGTATTTCCAGCCATTGTCCGCCGCAGTGTTCCCAACATAGGTATTGGCCTCAGTTGTTTTTTTGTAATACAAACGAGGTTTAGTACCAGCAGTTGTATTAACACCGCTCGGGTCAGAAATAGTTGCCCATGCGGTAAGGTTTTTGTTTGCCGCAACGGGTGAATTGGTAAGCAATGGATATTGGATATTTGGAGAAGCAATATCACTTGTTATACCTGCTATCTCATCGGCACCAACGTCAGGTGTTGTTGCATTTCTAAGAGCATTATCGTAATCATTTGTGATGCCAACAACAGGAGTTCCGCCGCCTTCGCATTGCGTAGCCACGCTATTTTGCAAGTGAAGATCGTAAGGAGTTGTTGCAACGTTAACAAAAGGAGGAAGAGAAGAGAATGAAGTTTGTTCTCGTGAACCAACTAAATTTTTAAATCCTTGTAATATTTGTACGCTATTAGTTCCGTCGAAGAAAATTAAATTAGAAGCGCTAGGTGAACCCGCATATAAACAATTATAACCTGAAAGTGTATTGTAATTTGTGAGGATGGCGTTTCCTCTTACTAATGCTTTAGTAGTTCCGGTTCCATTTGGCGTTGAATTGTTTGCCAAAATATTATTTCTCAGATCAATGCTAAAAGGAGCAATGCCGCAAACAATGGCAGCCGAACCAAAATTAAGGCCAGTACTTGAGGCGTTCAAATAAATACTATTATAATAAGCTCCTAAATATGAAGTTGCATTTCCTTGAAGCCACATGCCATAAACAGCATTTGCGTTATTTGCATTTGGAGCTTTTAGATCAGAAATAAAATTGTTGTTAATGTTGTATTGAGTATTAACGTTACTGCCAATATTGATGCCATATACCGCAGGTGTGGCACCTGTAGTGGTATTATTCGTTATGTTATAGATGTTGTTTCTGTAAACGTTTGCAATGGTTGCGTAATCGGTCCATATACCACCAACAGAAGCAAAGTTAGCAGTTCCTGAAATATTGTAAATAGTGTTTCTGAAAATATCTTTATTAGTTGGTCCCGAACCGGTTCGTGCAAAAAGCATAACAGTTTCGCCTGTTCCACCTGTATTATTGAATAAAAGATTATCGTAAATTACTTCATTAGCCCCTACAGCAAAATTGTAATAGCCATAATGTGCACCGCTTGAAGCACTGCTATTGTTATTAGAAACTGTATTAGTGTATATGCTTGTTAAATTAGAGGAAGCGCTTGCATATATACTGTTAAATGTACCTGCAGTTCCAGTTTTTGTATTATTATTAACAAGATTATTATAGATCTTTAGATTTAAAACTAGTGTAATGCTGCTTCCGGCATCGTATATACAGCTGAATTCTCCAGTGCTTGGAATGCTATTATTGGTAACTTTATTGTTATAAATATTGCGATAAGTTGAAGTAGCACTATTAAAAATACCTCTGAAAATTGCACTGGTTGCGGTAGGGTATGTACAGCCATCAACTACATTGTTATAAATATTAATTGTATTTCCGGCACCCGTTCCTCCCATTGTATTGTTTATGCCTGCCAGTTGAGAAGTAGTACCGTTTAATACTACAGTGATGGTATCGTTGTAAATATCCACATTAGAGTTTAATCCGGCACCTAACGATATTCCGTTCAGAATACCGGTACTATTTGGCGCACCTGTGTTATTGATATAAGTAGAGTGGATCTTAATTCCGTTTTGATTGGTTGAAAAAACACCATTGGCCGCTGTTGCAGCACCACCAAATCTAACAACTTGACTACGACGAGTGCTTATTCCGTCAACGCCAATAACATTACTTTGATCATAAAAATCATAAGGTGCAGCAGAAGTAAACCCGGTAAATGAATAGCCGATGTAACAATTGTCGATCGTATTGTTGTAGAATTTATTATTAGAACTCGTTCCACCAATATTGGTTACTACCAAGCCTACATTGCTTAAGAACGTGTGATTACCAATATAAATACCCGTTGAAGAAGGGTTAACATTTGAAAGTGTTACCGAACAATTTTTAATGGCATTATATTGACATGCATCAACACCGCTAACTTTTACTAGCGCATATCCCCATTCCATTAATTGAGTTGGAGTAGTATTCGCCACGTTATCTTGAAGGTCAATTCCGTCAATGGTAACATAGTCTACACCATTTAAAATAAAGATTCCATCAACAGTTGTTGAAACACCGGGCGAAAAGGCTGTAATAACCGGATTTAAGCCAGCTCCATTCTTTCTAAATACCAAAGGATTTGCTTGTGAAGATGGATTGGATGTCATTGTAAGTACAACTTGCGAAGTAAATGTTTCGGTTGTACCTGCGGGAATGTTAATAGTTGCACCACCAACGCCAACACCTACTAAATTAAGATCTGCAATTGCAGCCTGTATGGTTGGGTAATCTACAGGAATATTTTTAACTCCTGTAACTTGTGCGCTTGTTGTAAAAAATGTAGTGGCCAGCGCCAATGCAAACAATGATCTGTAGATCTTTCTCATGTATTTTTTTTTTGGAGAGCAAATATATGGAATCCAAAGCTAGGTTTGAGTTTAAGTAATCCACGTGTTATTAAGAGGTTTTAAAGAAGTTTGGTACTTGGAAGGGAAAAACCGACTCAATAGGCCGAGTTAAGACTGAAATTTTGCTAATAAACGGATTTAGATTTTTAACAAAAGTAAAATATAATTTTTTTTTGGTGGAATTATTGGACTCCTATTTAGTGAACTCATGCGAGCTTTCCACTAAGCAAATTTGCGATAAATAGCGTTTATACCAATTCTTAGCCTGATCTTTCGCCATTTTGTGTGTGGTATCAATGCGCCACTTTTCAATAGATTCTTTATTTTCCCAATACGAAATAAAAATTCCGGTATTGCCGTTGTTCACACTTTCGTATCCTAAATATCCTTCTTGTTCTTGTGCTAAATTCATGGTAAGCTCGTCCATTTCTGTGTAGCCATCGCGCTGTTCTTCTTTGGTTGAACAAAATATCACTGCGTAATAATTAGAGCGGGGTAGGGGTTTAGTATAAGGCATAATAGTTTATATCTGATCAAAATTACTCAATTATTTATATCATTCGTCGTCCGAACCAAATATGGCATCTATTACCAATTTATTTTTTTCCTTAATTACTTTTCTCTTTAAACTCAGCTTAGGAGTTATTTCTCCACCTTCAACACTCCATTGCCCGCCAACTAATTTGCAGCGTTTCAAATGTTCGTATGGCGCATGAGTTTTATTTATTTCTTTTACATGGTCGTTGATCAATTTATTTATTTCATCGCACTCTATCATTAGCTCATTGCTTAACCATTCAATATTATTGGCTTTGCAGTGTTCTTTAAAATTACTGATATTTGGAATAATAATGGCCGAAGCAAATTTTTGCCCTTCGCCAATTACCATGCATTGTTCAATGAACTTGCACTCTTTTAATTTATTTTCAATGGCAACCGGCGAAATGTATTTACCTGCACTTGTTTTAAATAATTCTTTTTTGCGATCAGTTATCTTTAAAAACTTATTGGCTACTAATATTCCAACATCGCCCGTATGAAACCATCCATTTGCATCAATGGCTTCTGCGGTTGCTTCGAGGTTTTTGTAATAGCCCATCATTAAATTTGGCCCTTTCATTAGTATTTCGCCGTCTTCCTCTGCGATTTTTACTGTAACTCCGCTTAGTACAGGACCAACAGTTCCAAATTTGATATTATCCTCACCAAAACAATTAGCAGCTATTACAACAGAAGTTTCTGTCATGCCATACCCTTGTAAAAGTGTTATTTTAGCACAGCTGAACACACGTTCAATTCGGGAATTCAACGCTGCACCACCACTTACAATACACACAAGCTTTCCGCCAAAGGCCGCGCGCCATTTACTGTATACCAAACGATCACAGATTTTCCGTTGAAATTCGTACCAAGCACCGTTTGCTCCATGTAGCTCGTATCTTTCGGCAAGCTTAATGCTCAAATCAAAAATTTTCTTTTTAAAACCGGTAAGTTTGTCGCCTGCGGCATAAAATTTTTCTATCACCCTTTCAAAAATGCGAGGCACCGAAACAAATATTTGTGGTTGGATATCTTTGGCATTTTCGGCTATGGTTTCAAAATTTTCGGCATAATACACGCTTACACCTTTAAACAAATATAAATTCACTAAAACGCGTTCATACACATGGTTCAGTGGCAAAAAACTTAAAGCTTTCCAGTCCGAAGCAATTGGTGCCAATGCTTGAAGTGCTTTTACATTGCTCATTATTCCTTTGTGCGATATCATTACGCCTTTTGGCTGACCGGTTGTTCCTGATGTGTATAAAATAGTGAACAGATCATTTTCAGAAACACTTGCTTTAATAGCATCGATGTATGCTTGATCGTAATTTTTTTTGCCCAATTCGATCAATTCCGATAAATGCTTTACGCCTTCAATTCGATTAAAACTATAAATATGTTTTAAATTCGGAAGATCCTTTTGGATCAATTGCAGTTTGGTGTAAATACCTTTATCTGAAATAAAGATCGCTTTAGCTTCGGAGTGAGATAAAATAAATTTAAGATCATCGGCTCCAACGGTTGGAAAAATTGGCACCGAAGGCATAGCTACTTGTTGCGCGGCAAAATCCACAAAATTCCACTCAGGTTGATTGTTCGACATGATGGCAACGGTGTCTTTTTTTTCAAGTCCTAAAGCTAATAAGCCGGAGCTGATGTGATTTACATTGGTAACAAAATCGGTTACACTGTGATTGAACCAGTTTTTCCCTGATTTTCCCTTGGGCAACAATTCTTTGCTGCTCAAGATATCTGTTTTAGATGAATTTAATTTTAAATTATCTAAAATGTCGAACACTCTAGTGAGTTCCATAATATTTTTTATTTAATTTTTAAAGATCAATTAAGGTATCGTTTTCTATTGGTGCATTAGAAACAGCTTCTTGTTTTGGACCATCGCGATAGATCACAAATTCTTTTCTTGCTTTTTCTAATTCGGTAATAATTATTTCTCGTTCAGTTATCAATGAGGTTATCAAGGCGGTTTTTTTATAGAAGAGCGAGAAGATCTTCCAACTGCCCCGAATGGATTTAAATCGTTTGTAATAGTAGAAAGCTAATAATCCCGAAACAGGAAGAGAAGTGCCATATGCTAAAACGAGTCGCCAATCGTGTACGTATTTGCTAGTTAACCATATTTGCAAGGAATAAAATATCAAAAAAGTAAATGTCCCCATACTATAGGCAATTGATCCATGAAATTCTGGGCGTTTTGAAATACCACGCGCGCACCAAAAAGGAATTCTAAACGGCAAGAAGTTGTTTATAAAGCCATATAAAAAAAGAGGAAAACCAAGGGTTAAAAAGAATATCGAAAGAATAGTATCGGAAACCGGTTTTGTTTTTTCAACTCCTTTTATCAATTTGTCATCTAGCGAAAGATTGTCGAGTTTATTCAGATAAGAACTTATTCTGGCTTTGAGTGCTTCTACACGTTGAGGGTCTTTTTCTAAAAAATAATGAACCGAATCGCTAATAGAGCGCGTTGTATTAAAATCGTGCGCCATTACTTTTGGCGAATGCCCTAGATCTTCTAATAACTGCGTTTTAAATATAGTTTCAATATTGGCAACAAATGTATCTACATCCGAATCTTGAATGGCAACAACTTGCGCTTCTAATCGTTTACGAATTTCATCGGTAAGGGCGTGAGCCGCTTTAAAACTATCTTGCCTATAGTGATCGTAAAAATCAGAAACGTTTATTGGCTTATCAACATTGATGAAAAGTTCGCTTTGAAATTTATGAGGGTCAGAAAAATTTAATCCAATGGTAACTATTTTTACATCTAACGAAAAATTATTTTCAGCTTCGGCGCCAAGGCAAATTCGGGCGGTACCCGATTGGATCTTTTTGATCTTACGTTCGGTTAACGAAATTCCTTCAGGAAAAGCCAAAATGACGCCACCTTTTGCAAAATGTTCATAGCATTGCGTAAACACATCCTTATTCTTACTTGTTAAACCCGGTGTTTCATGACTTCTAAAAATGGGGATGATATTGAGGTGCGGAAGTAACCATTTTAATAAAGGGTTTTGAAATAAAACACCTTTGCCTAAAATAAATAGGGGACGGTTTGAAATTGTAGCGATTACCAAAGGATCCATAAAGGCGCTCGGGTGATTAGCGGCCAAAAACACAGGCCCTTTTTTGGGGATGTTCTCCAAACCATTTACTTGCAAAGTTCTAAAGTAAAACTTATTAGTAATGCGAAACAATAGTCGTATGATCTGATAGAGCATAGTTTTTATTTTTGAGTTTTAGGATTTGGAACAAATAATAAGCCAATAAGACCAATCACAAAGAACAGAATGAGAGATAATACAGAAGGACGCATACCTCCCATCATTTCGCTGATCAAACCAAACGAAACAGTACCAATGATCATTCCTAATTTTTCCATTACATCATAAAAGCCAAAAAAACTTGTGGTGTCTTCTGTTTTTGGTAAAAATTTACTGTATGTGCTTCGTGATAAAGATTGAATTCCGCCCATAACAAAGCCAACTAATACTGCTACTACATAAAAGTGTATTGGAAAGTGAACTACTTGGTATGTAAAACCGCAAATAAAGATCCATATCAAAATGGCGATCATGAGCGAGCTAAGATTTCCGATCTTACGTGAAATTCGCGAGAATGCAAAAGCACCAAGAATACCTATGAATTGAATAATTAAAATGCTCATAATTAGTGAGGTGGTTTTATCTTTCTCTGCGGCTTCACCTGTTCCCCAATCAATTTCGTTGCGTGCGAACAAAACGGCAACTACCATTACGGTTTGAACGCCCATGTTGTAAAAGAAATAGCTAATTAAGAATCGTCTTAGTTCAACCATTTTGCGAATTTGTTTGAAAACTGATTTTAATTCTTTAAATCCTTTCCACATCAAACCTTTAGTGTCTTTACCATGCGCCGTATGAACTTTTGCAGGTAAATGTTTAAATGTGTACTGAGCAAATCCCATCCACCAAAGTCCGGTTAGTAGAAAAGCATATTTTACTTTAAAAAATCCTTTTGTGCTAACAACAACACCATCTACAACTGTTTCTTCGTATTTAAAAACCATAATTCCAACCAAACAAACAATAAGTAATAACGAACTTCCTAAGTAACCCATAGAAAATCCACGCGCACTTACTTTATCTTGATTTTCGGGGCTGGCAATTTCGGGTAAGTAAGAGTTATAGTAAACCAAACTACCCCAAAAGCCAACAGTAGCAGTTATAAAGGGAATAAAACTTAGTTCTAAATGATTTCGTGTAAAGAAAAATAAAAACATGCACGATATGGATCCTAAGTAGCAAAAAAATTGCAGGAAACGTTTTTTATTTCCCAGGTAATCGGCAATGCCACTTAAAATTGGCGTAATGAATACAACAATAGATAATGCAAACGCATAAACAAAGGTGTAAATATTTTGATTTTCAAATTCTCTTCCAAAACAAGTAACGGTGTGGCCAATCATGTTTTTTGCCTCATCATGCGTAGTTACGTAATCGTAAAAATTGGGGAAGATAGCCGAGGTAATTACCAACGGGAAAACAGAATTTGCCCAATCGTAAATGGTCCACGCTTTGATGATCGCTTTATTGTCTTTTGGAATGGTTTGCATACGTGTAGTTTTATGTTATTGTTTCTTTTCTAAGTTGAATCTATAAATTAAAGCAGCTTGAAATATCATGCCGTTTGAGAAGTTTGTATTTAATTGTTGACGTTTGTGCCCTATAAAAGTTGCAGGCAATCCAAAAGTAACTTTATCATCCTCATCATATACTTTATAACTCCTTCCTAACGATTGACCAACTTTTGTTGTAATGCTCAGGCCTTTTGTAACATTGAATTTTAAGTACGCGTAAAATTCGTTGGTAGATCGGGCAATATAGGTGCTGTGATGTGTTGGCGTAATATCTGTTAAGTGATACGAACGAATTTGACCATTAAAATTAACTCCAATATTCATAAAAGGAATTAATTTGTAGTTAACGTCGGCTTGCAAGGGCAACATGATATTGGTTTCAAATTTTTTGTTAGGACTTAAATAATACATACCAACCATTGGCACAAAAAACGGACCAAATAATTCGGAATTATAATACATACCGAATTTATAATTTATATGATCACTCTTTTTGTATTTCATGATCCCAACAACACCAACTTGAATATCTTTTCCTGAAAGAGCTTTGTAATCGGTGGCAACTTTGGGAAGTAAAACAGCGGTTCCCGACCAATGATCATTGAATTGTTTGTTGGCTCCGATTTTTAAAGCGGTTGAACCAAACGTTTTTACATTTCCACCTTCAAATAATTTGGTTTGAAAGCTTTCAAACATCACACCCGAAATTATTGATAAGCGGTAATTAATCTTAATAGGAACTGTAAGGTCAACATCAATTTGATCAATTTTGGTTTTAGAACTACTTGTATCAAATGCGTTGTAAGGTGTGGTGCTTGCGTTTACTTTTAAAATATCCACGTAATTTTGCGCCAAAGTGCAATTGAAACTTAAAAATGAAATGAATATGAAAAAATAATATTTCATGGTTTGAATTATGAAAATTATTATTTGGTTGGATTTAGTTTTGTAAAGGTCTCAGTGCGTCCAAGTAATGAAACACCCATAAACCCTCTAATATTAAGGTCACCGTTTGCTAGGCGTGTTATTTTGCAACTATACGTTTTTCCGTTCTTTGGATCGTAAATAGTTCCATTTTCCCAGGTATCATCACCATCAAACGTAAAATCATTTAGGATATCTAATCCTAAAGTTTTTCTGCTTTGTTTAGCTTTATCAGGATTGTTTACGTCTAATTTGTTTGGGTCTTTATTCAATATGATCTTCCCATAATATTTACCGGCCTTCTCGTAAATTTGAATAGCACCATCTTTTGAGGGCACCAAATAATTACCTACAACATCACCTGCTTTGTTTTGAGCCCCTCCTATAAAAGAGAATAGTACAAAGAATAAAAGTAAAGTGATTTTTTTTGTGAAGTTGTTTGTTGTTTGAGTTTTCATAATTTTAATTTTTGGTTTATATTAATTTTATGAAGTAAAGGTATTGTGTGTGTAGAGCCATTAATAATTGCTTTTCGTGGTTCATGTTTTGTTATCCGCAAAAAATACTTTAATCAGTTCAAGGTATCATTATTTTCAGCATACTTTTAAAAAACACAACAAAAGATTTGATACTTGCAATTATTGCAAATAATAGGAGATGGGATTATGGAAATAAGATGAAGAAAGTTGGGGATACTGCAGATGGTTGATGTAATATATTGTAAATAAAGTAGTTATAATTAATATTCTATTAAGCACGGTACCTCACGGGCCGATTTTGTTTTTCAAGGCTTTGCCCAAATAAATCTTTAAGATGTAAATTAAAAAAGGCCTCACATAATGGGAGGCCTTTAAATTAGGTTGTTTAAAAACGGATTTAATCCCTCTTGGTTAACCAAGCAACAACAGCAGGTGCTAATTCTTTTTGAGATTTACCACCAACAAATACACCAATGTGCCCGCCTTTAAAACTGTATAATTCTTTGTCTTTACTTCCCACCAAATCATTTAATGGAATAGTTGAAGTAGGAGGTACCAAATGATCTTCGGTAGCGTAAATGTTTAATAGAGGAGAAGTGAGGTTTTTTAAATTCACTTTTTTGCTACCAACTTCCAACTCACCCTTAACCAATTTATTTTTTTGATACAGATCTTTCATGAACTCGCGAAAACATTCGCCTGTTTGTGCAGGGCTTTCGCTGATCCATTTTTCCATGCGCAAGAAATTGGTAAGTTTTGCTTCGTCGTCTAAACTAGCGGCCAATGTTTGTTGCTTTTGAATTTTCATCATTGGTTTTAGCATATCAAAACCTTGATTTAAAAAATCACCGGGCACTAGTCCGTCAAAACCTTCAACAAGTTTATCAAAATCCATGTCTTTACTCCAACGGAATAACAACGCATCATTTGTGCTAAAATCAATTGGAGTTACATGTGTTACTAAATTCTTTACCTTATTTGGGTACAAAGCCGAGTAAATAACGCTTAAGGTTCCGCCTTGGCAAATACTTAAAATATTTATTTTCTCTACGCGATTTCTTTTTCTGATCAAATCAACGCAGTTGTTAATATAGCCATTTACATAATCATCCATATTAATGTAACGATCACTTTTTGTTGGAAATCCCCAATCGATCAAGTACACATCAAAACCACTATCCAATAAATTTTTTATATAGCTGCGATCGGGTTGTAGATCCAGCATTTTATAGGTGTTTACTAAAGCGTAAACAATTAAAATTGGTGTTTTAAATGTTGCGTCGGTTTTACGATCGTAACGGTAAAGCGTTAATTTATCTTCGGTATAAACCGCAGTTTTAGGCGTAGTAGCTATTTCTACAGCCTTTAAATTTTTTAATGTTTCGTAACTCTTAGTGAGTTTACGGCTAACATCGCCCATTTCTTCAAAAATATTACTCATAACACTATTATACTTTATTATTTTAAACGGCCCTTCGACGGCGCTCAGGATAACAGTTTCAAAAAAAAAGTCGCCTCAAACACAAAGGCGACTTTTAACACATCAGCTAGAAGGATTATTTCTTTCCTTTTTTGCTGCTCTTCTCATCATCTGTCAAATCACTAACACCAGCGATATTCAACTTGCTTTGAAGTTCCTTAACTTGTTTTTTTAGATCGTAAATTGTTTTTTGTAATTCTTCAACATCGCTTTTTAATACAACAGGGAAGTTAACTAAAACGCTCTCGAATTGTTTTTCAAAATGTTTTTTTACATCTGTTGCCAAGCCCATAGTTTCACCTTTGATCTTGCTAAACTCTTCGCTAGCAAAAAGCTCTCCAAATAATTTTTCGTTGGTCTTGATCCACTCATTATATACTTCCTGTGTTTCAGGAGCTTTAGAGAAATCAGGATTTTGGAATTTTTCAGAGTATTCTTTTGCAACATTCTCAACGCTTGCACGCATTGTGTTTTGCAAATGGTGTTGTAATTCGCTTTGTTTAATGCTATAGGCAGTAACTTTATCCATTAAAGCAATAAGAGCTTCAATGCTTTCTTTTTCTTTGCCTGCACCTGTTAATTTCAACAACGGCTCAAAAGTTTTAGTAAAAACGTTATCGCTACTAGCAAATAGGTCTTTAACTTTTTCTAAATTTCCTGTAAATAATTGAGGAAACTCTTTGCTTATGTTTTGAACTTGCGCATAGTATTCTTTACCCAAACTGTTTTGGTTAGTAAAGTAGTTCTGAACTTGGTTCAAGCTGTTATCATAAAATTCTTTTAAGTTACCACCGGTATAAAAATCACCAAACAATTGTTTAGTTAAGCTGTGGTAATTATCAGCTTTAAAGTATGTTTTAAATTCTTCAAGGTTAAACTGACCTTTTTGCATGGAAGAGATCATTGGTTGAAAGAACTCAAGCATTTTAGTGTACACTTGGTTGCCTTGCATAAAGTTTGAGAATATATCTTTATTGAAGTTACCATTAATGTTCTTCGACATGCTATCGTAAGATGTATTTAATGTTTGCATGAACGAATTGTAAATATTTGTCCAAGCATTATTTGAAGTAGTAAAGTTGCTTACATAATCTTGAGCAGGCTTACCAAAACTATTAAAGCTGCTTAAAATGCTTTGATTAAAATCAGTCATCTGTTTAGCATATGTAGTTTGTGTACCTAACCAGTTCTTAAAAAACTCTTGAGGGTTTTGGTTTGTATCATTACCAAAAGCGCTATTTGAATTTTGTTGCATGCTGTTTAAGATCGCAGTTTGTTTTTCAAACCACTCTTTTAAAATGCCTTGACCCTCGTGAGGGATGTTTCCACTTGTTAAAGAAGATTGCATTTTCTTAGCCGAATCCATCCAACTGTTTAACGCATTTGCTTGTGCCTCTAACATCGAATCGATAATTGGATTGTTTGTTTTCATTGTTGTATTATTTAATTGTTATGTAATAGTTTCCAGCAAAGTTTCGTAATTTTTTGATTATCAGTAAATTACAACAGCTTCGGGAAATGTTTCGCAAAGATACTGAATTAATCGTATAAAATGCAAGCTTAGTCGATTAAATTAATGTTAAAAAATTGACTCCTAACGCTTTATCGGTTTAGAAGCCAATAAATTACCAAAAACACTTAAAAATTGCCTCATTTGCCGCCTCCTTCCTACTTTTGAGGTATCACAACAAGTCCTTCACATAATACCGTCTTTATTAAACGAGAAGCAGCTCGCTTGGGTTTCGATTTTTGTGGGATTAGTAAGGCCGAATTTTTAGAGCAAGATGCCCCCAGGTTGGAGAAATGGCTTAAGGAGAATAAACACAGTCAAATGAAGTATATGGAAAATTACTTCGATAAGCGTTTAGATCCGCGTTTGTTGGTGGAAGGGGCTAAGTCGGTTATTTCGTTAATGTATAATTACTATCCGTCCGAGAAGCAAAACGAGGGTGTACCAAAAATTAGCAAGTATGCTTATGGTAAAGATTATCATGAAGTGATAAAAAATAAGCTCACTGAATTTTTGAACTCGCTAAAAGAAACTATTGGTGATGTAAATGGAAGAGTGTTTGTGGATTCGGCTCCGGTACTAGAAAAAAGTTGGGCCGCCAAAAGTGGATTGGGTTGGATAGGAAAAAACGCGAACTTAATTACCAAGGAAAGCGGATCGTTTTATTTTTTGGCAGAGATGATCATTGACTTGGAATTAGAATATGACGGACCCATAAAAGATTATTGCGGCACTTGCACAAAATGTTTGGATGCTTGCCCAACACAAGCCATTGTTGAACCTTATATAATAGATGGCAGCAAATGCATTTCGTATTTAACTATCGAATTAAAAGAAAATATTCCGGTCGAGTTTAAAGGCAAAATGGATAACTGGACTTTTGGCTGCGATGTTTGCCAAGATGTTTGTCCTTGGAATAGTTTTAGTAAGCCCCACAACGAGCCTTTATTTACTAATAAAACATTATTGAACCTAAGTGAAAAGGAATGGCACGAAATGACGGAAGAAACGTTTAAGGTAGTGTTTAATGGAAGTGCGGTAAAGCGGGCAAAGTATGTTGGTTTAAAGCGAAATTTGGAGTTTTTGGACTAAATAGATATTTGATAAATTAAAATCCTATGAAAATAAAATTAATACTGTTTGTTGTTTGCTTATTCACTAGCAATACATTTTTGTCACAAACAAATTACGTGATCAAAACAGATATGGTAATAAAAATGGCGATGATGAATGTAAAGTCAAAATTAACTACATATATAAAAGGAGAAGAGGTGAAACAATTAACCGAAGTTAATGGCATCGAGCAACATCAGTTTTTTAGTGGCGATAAAATTAATCTTGTAACAAAAGAGCGTACTTATAAAGATGCATGCGGGGAAGGCACTCTTGACGAATGGAAAGAATTAAATATGGAAGCCCTAGGGTCAACCGTCTACAAGAATTTTGAAATAGAAAAAACAAATAAGACAGAAAAAATATTAGGCTACTTATGTAAAAAATGCATCTTTCACTATAAGATTGAAATTCCTATTTCTAAAGCTCTAGTTGAAGTTGAGCAAGAAGTTTGGTATTCAGAAGAACTTTATGAAAAGGGTTTTAAAGATCATGATCCTAAAAGCTTGGGTGTAACAAATCCTTTAATTGAAGCTTTAGCCTCTTTGAAAGGCTTTGTTTTAAAACAAATAATAAAACAGATGGGTGGCGGCTATGAAAGCGTCGTTACTCAAATCGATCAAAATCCGTCAAAAGATCCAATTCTATCTCTAGAGGAGGCTACGAAGGGCTGCAAAAAAATGCTAACATTAAAAAAGCATAACAAAGAAGTTATGGGCAGACACCAAATGTCTGGCCAGATGAGATACTAGAAGTCTTAGAGCCACAGGGCTTTCCGAATTATTTTTAAAATTGCTACAAATCATAGCAATCAATTGCTACAACTTGTAGTAATTTTGATGTATGATAACAGCGGTTCAACAAAACACTAACCCAACATACTTTAAAGGGAGAGGCTCGCAACTCAATACTCATAATCATTTTGCGAAGTACCAGTATGTGCAGGAGTATAAAGAGGTATTGGATGAGGAGTTTCAGTTAAGTGAAAAGACCGAGATCATCTATACCTATCCTAAAACCATTATTAATAAAGTAAAGAGTGTGGATGTTGGTATGGAATATTCTGCAAATCCATATCAAGGATGCGAACATGGCTGTGTATATTGTTATGCAAGGCCTACGCACGAATACTGGGGTTATAATGCAGGTTTAGATTTTGAACAGAAGATCATTGTAAAAAAGAATGCCGTTGAATTATTGGAGAAGGAATTACTGGCAAAAAAATGGGAAGCTCGTCCTGTAATGTTATCGGGTAATACAGATTGTTACCAGCCCATTGAAAAGAAAATGGAAATTACTCGTGGAATGTTGAGAGTGTTTTTAAAACACAAACACCCTGTAAGTATCATCACTAAAAATGCCCTTATCCTCCGCGATCTGGATCTATTAAAAGAATTAGCAAAAGATAACTTGGTTCACGTTATGGTTTCTATTACCGGTTTAGATGAATCGGTAAGACAAAAGCTTGAGCCAAGAACGTCTACTTATAAAAACAGGTTAAGAGTTATACAAACCTTAACGGAAAATGGCATTCCTTGTGGAATGATGATGGCGCCTATTATTGCAGGCATCAATAATCATGATATCCCGGAGCTTTTGAGATTGGCTGGACTTGCCGGAGCTCGCAGCGCCCACTATACGGTTGTGAGGTTGAATGGCGCTGTGGGTCCTGTTTTTAAGGATTGGTTATTTAAAAATTTTCCCGACCGTGCTAATAAGGTTTGGAATTTAATTTGCGATACACATGGCGGTAAAGTGAATGATAGCAGATTTGGAGTTCGTATGCGTGGTGAAGGAAAATTTGCGGAGATCATTGATCAGATCTTTAGCATTAGTAAAAAAAGGTTCATTACCAATACGCAAGAATTTGAGTTCAGTTGTAACCTCTTTAAAAAGAGCATGGAGGAGCCTGTTACTCAAATGAGTTTGTTTTGAGGTGGGCTATAAAAATTGCTTTTTTGTCGTTGAGGTTCAATTTTAAAATCCTCATCCCGACGATATCTGTCGGGACTGCGGTTTTAAAATGCCACTCGCCTAAAAAAATCTAAATTTTATAGCGCACATGAAGTAGGAAAAGATTTGAGGAAAGGATAAAATTGCCTTAATAAAAGGGTAATGTTACACGCCTAGGTTTGTAGCGTTGATTTTAATTTTCGTTCTTTTCATATATTAGTTTTAAGGTGTTAGTAGTAAAGAGTCTTAAAACGCAAATCTTCAATCGCACTATAAATGCTATCTGGAACAAAAGGATCTTGTTTAGTGGTGTGATTGAAACAAGTTATAGGCCCGTCCGTTGAAAAATGGTGCGGGCTTTTTATTTAGGTCAAAACCTTTTCGTAAATTTGATTATACAGTATGACCAGAACCATTATTATAATTTTTTCTGTAGCCTTACTATTTGTAACCTGCAAAAAGAAAGACAACCCGAAAGAAGAAACCTACACACCAACCTGTAGCGGAACAAAATCTTTTGTGAGCGATGTTTTTCCTTTGATCCAAAGCAAGTGTTTTAAGTGTCATACCAATATGAGCGATTACGCTCAAATAAAATCGCTTGCGGCGGCTATAAAGGATAATGTAACAAGTGGTATTATGCCAAAGGACGATAAACTTACTACTGCTCAAAAAGATATTATGGTGTGTTGGGTTGAGGCGGGAGCACCGAATAATTAAGTATGTCGTTAAAACAAGAACTCATAACAAAATTTGAATTACTTCCTCATCCCGAAGGTGGTTATTACAAAGAAACGTATCGTAGTGTTGAGGTGATCGAAAATACTTCAAAGGAGTTTCCGCATCAACGCAGTTATTCAACCGCTATTTATTTTTTAATTGAGCAAAATAATTTCTCAGCCTTGCACCGAATTAAAAGTGATGAGCTGTGGCATTTTTATGAAGGCGATGCTTTAGAAGTTATTGAAATAGATCTTGAAGGAAATTTAACTTTTACGCAGGTTGGTAGAGAAATAACAAAAGGGCAACACTTTCAATACATGGTAAAAGCAGGTCATTGGTTTGGCTCTCGTGTTTTAAGAGGAGGAAATTTTTCTTTTGTTGGATGCACCGTTTCACCCGGTTTTGATTTTAATGATTTTGAAATGGCAAAGCAAGAAGAGCTTTGTAAGCTTTTTCCGCAATACCAGAAAATAATTAAAGAATTGACGCGCGATTAGCGCTTCAAAGAATTCATTTTTTTGATGGCTATCAATTGATCGTAGTATAATCCTACTTGGCGGTAGTATACTAATATTGTATAATCATTTTCTGTGTCCCAATGATTTCCTTCAGTAAGGGTTTCATCGGCTGCTTTCTCGCCGTCTTTTGTAAGTACATATATATAATTATAATACCCTTGCTTTAAATACAATTTGCATTCATAACCTAAGCGGCCGTAATTGTAGGTCATTTTATTGCTTTTGTTCAAACGCCAATCGGTTAATTTTCCTAGCACATAAAAATTTCCTTGTGTTTCGGGGATTGCGTAGGGTAAAAAGAAATCTACATAGGCATAATCTGCTTCAATATCTTGATTACCTTTTATATCTCTGTTCTTAATTAAAAAACTACCATTAATATCGTTTTGAAAAACATAGGCTTTTGTTGTTCTTAATTCATCGGGTGTAAGCACCACGTGGTTTTTACTATTCTCATCTTTATACAGATCCTTTACGCGTTCCGAAAGCACACGCAAACTTCGCATGTCGAAAAACCTAAATTCATTTCCGCCATTAAATACAGCGGCTTCGTTCATGCTATAACTTAATTCGTTGGGAGCGTAAAAACTTGGTTCAATTGGTCCTTTTAAATTATCCCAACGATAATTCTGTCCAACGTAAACTTTAAGATCTTTTGCAGGATTAACTACTTTAAGTCCGGGATATTTTACCGAAAACTCTAATTGCTGTTTATTGTACTGGTTATCTCCACCAACAGTTTGACGGATAGTTGCACTAATGTTGAGTTTATTTTCAAATATCATAAAACGTCTACTCAGCACAAGATCTTTTTTATCGCCATTTAAATACACGTACATTACATAATTTCCGCTTTTGATAAACTTTACATTTTGCGTTGGAAACACAATAGAGTAGTGCGTGTATTTTTGAAGTGTATTGATGGAAAAACTAAAATTGATGATGTTCATATCATTAAATCCTTCCATGTACTCCATGGTCATCAAATCGCTTGGCGTCCAATCGGCATTGCAATGCACAAACGTTAGGCTGTATTGTTTTTGATCGCCTTCTAAGTCATCAAAACTTAATTGTAATTGTGCCCCGGTATTCATTTCAATTAAAGCAGGCGAAAACTCCCATTCTGTTCCGTATAGCTGAACTGTTTTTATAGTGGCTTTGTACGCATGATCATCATAACGCAAGGCATTATCATTGGCGTAATCATCTTCAGGGGCTTGGCCAAACGCAAATGTGGAAAAGCCTAAAGTGATCAATAGAACTGATCGTTTTATGAAGGAGGCTAACATACTTAAAGGTAAAACAAACAACAGGATAAACCTTGTTTTATTGCGAGAATTAGGATTTATTTTGAATTTGGAAAAGATTGATCTTGGATTCCTGATTTTTAAATAAACGAATGATGTTCTTGCGGTGAGTTAAAACCAAAAGAACTGCAACGGTAATTGAAAAAATAGTTAATACAACATCTTCGTTGTGCATGATATATTGAAGAATAAAAGGAAAAGCAATTCCCGTCATCATTGAACTTAACGATACATAACGCGTAGCTAAAAGAACAGTGAAAAAAACCAATAAACCAACACAACACGTAATTGGTAAAACGCAAAGTACAACACCCAAAATGGTAGCCACACCTTTACCACCTCTAAAGCCGGCAAATACCGGAAAGATATGACCAAGCAACACTGCTACTCCAAGGCCTAATTGAAGATCAACAAAATCAGGTCTCTCAAAAGGAATAGAACTAAGAAATGCTAAAGCCACCGCAACAGAGCCTTTTAAAATATCTATGGCTAGAACCGGGAAGCCGGCTTTTTTACCTAAAACACGAAAAGTATTGGTTGCACCGGCGTTACCGCTACCAAATTCACGAACATCGATACCGTAAAATGCTTTGCCTATCCATACCGCCGTTGGAATAGAACCCAGTAAATAGGCTCCAAGGATAAGTAATACTATAGTTAATGTTGCCAAACGGTTAGTTAGTTAAACAAAATTAGGAATTTATACGAAAGTAAAAAGGTATTTGCTTTTAGTTTTTAACAAATACCTTTTAAATTAACAACAATACATGAGCTTATTAATAAGCTCCTTTTAGTTTCACGCCTTGCTCAATTCGCTGTAAAGCAGTAACATAAGCTCCAATACGCATGCTGGTTTTATATTGAGATGTATTATTCCAAACTTGTTCAAAAGCGATCTCCATCTTAAGATCATGCTTGGTATTAACCTCTTCTTCTGTCCAATAGTAACCTGCTTTATTTTGAACCCACTCAAAATAACTTACTGTAACACCGCCGCTATTGGCCAAAATATCGGGAACACAAATAATTTTTTTATCGTTAAGGATAGGATCAGCCTCAGGAGTAGTTGGTCCGTTTGCACCTTCTACAATTAACTTAGCTTGGATCTTACCCGCATTATCTTCGGTAATTACATTTTGTAAAGCAGCAGGAATTAATACGTCACATTTGCTGATCAGTAATTGATCAGAAGGAATTTCGGCACCACCTTTAAAGCCTTTTAATATTCTGTTATTTTTTGCTGCATAATCAATAGCTGCTGCAATATCAATTCCCTTTTCGTTGTAAAAAGAGGCAGTGTGATCGCCAATACCAACAATTTTAATTCCTTTTTCGGCCAATAAACGTGCTGAATGAGAACCTACATTTCCAAAACCTTGAACTACTGCTGTAACTTCACTTGGCTTCAAATTCATTTTTTTCAAAGCGCATAATGTATTCACCATTACTCCACGTCCCGTTGCAGCATCACGCCCTAACGATCCGCCAATAGAAACTGGCTTTCCGGTAATTACACCGGGGCTATCTTCGCCGGTAATTTTATTGAACTCGTCAACGATCCAGGCCATTTCTCTTCCGCTTGTTCCCATATCAGGAGCGGGAATGTCTTTATTAACGCCAAATACATCTTTCATTGATTTTGCATAAGCGCGACTTAATCTTTCTAATTCGCCAATACTCATAGCGCGTGGATCACATTTGATACCACCTTTTGCGCCGCCGTAAGGTAAATTTGCAACAGCACATTTAAAACTCATCCAAGCTGCAAGCGCCATTACCTCATCGGCATTTACATCCATTGCGTAACGAATTCCGCCTTTGCTGGGACCAAGATGTGTTGAATGAATAGTACGGTATCCTTCAAAAACCTGGATCTTTCCGCTGTCCATCATTATTGGTAAGCTCACTTTGATCTGCTTGCTCGGGTTACGTAATACTTGTAAAACATCCTCACTTAAATTCATTAATTTGGCTGCTTTATCCAGGCGCGCCAAAACGGCCTCAAACATACTCTCAGGGTGCGATTCTGCCTTTACTGTTTGTGTTGACATAATTTGTGTTTTTTTGGTTGTTAGCTGGGCCGTAAATTTAGTAATTTTATTTCATCTAAACCAATTTATTAACCTTGTTTATTATTGCATAAACCACTGATAAATAAGGAAATAAAAGACTACTTTTGAGTTTGCTTAATGGCCGATATTTTAAAGATACTTACAGTATTCATATCTTGCGTTTTTTTCTTCGGAAAACTAGGTGTTCCAAGTGCCATCATCCTTTTCAAATTCAATTTTTTGAAGGTGTTTTTGGTAACTGTTATTTCGGGTTGTTTTTCAAATGTGATATTTACTTTTTTTAGTTCTGCAATTTTAAAATGGTGGGATGGCTATAAAACCCGCAAAAATCTTATATCAGTAAAAAAAATATTCACAAAGGGTAATCGCAGGATCATTAAAATAAAAAAACGTTTTGGTTTAGTAGGGCTTGCATTCATTACGCCAATATTTCCGGGAATAGCCATTGGAGCATTTATTGCCGAACGTTTTTATAAAGACAAATTTAAAGTGATCATGTATTTAAATGTGTCGGTAGTGTTTTGGAGTCTTGCCATTTATTTTTTGTTTTATTTTTTCAAGCACAACGTTGTTTAAATGGTACAGAAACAAAGTCTACAACATATCTTCTTCGACCTGGATGATACCATTTGGGATTTTGAAAAAAACTCAGAACGTATACTCTCTAAAATTTTTGATGAGCAAGACTTGGCGAAGAAATTGGAAAATGATTTTTACACCTATTTTACAGCTTACAAAAAAAAGAACGGCGAACTGTGGCAATTATACAATACAAAAAAAATAACCAAGGATGAATTGCGTAAGCGAAGATTCCACGAAACATTTTTACAGTTTGGATATACCGATTTCGATCTGAGTTGGTTTGTTTCTGAGTCGTATTTGCAACAATCGCCTTATGGAACTGAATTAAAAAAAGGGTCTATTGAATTACTGGAAACGCTTAGCGCGAACTATAAATTACACATAATCACCAACGGCTTCAAAGAAATTCAGCATATAAAATTGATACAATGCGATCTTCAAAAATATTTCGAGAACGTGATCATTAGTGAAGAAGTTGGGCACAATAAGCCAAATATTGAAATATTCAAAGAAGCGGAAAGGCTTGGAAACACCAGTAAAGAAGCCTGTTTAATGATTGGCGATAATTTTGAGGCCGACATTCAAGGCGCAAAAAAAGCAGGATGGCAAACCATTTGGTACAATCCTCAAAAAAGCAAACGGTATCAAACTACACAGGTACATTGTTTAACTGAAATAGCGGAACACTTTAAAATTTGATTTTAAGTTTTATAGAGTTAATCAACTTTTTCGAATGTAGAAATCAGAGTCGATAGTTACAACGAATATTTTAGAGTCGAATTTTAATTTTTTGTCTGTTGTGTTAGGATAGATCCAAATAGGGGAGCTTCTGTTTATCCTAACTTTTATCGGCATATTAAAATCAGAATTACAATTCACCCATTTATAAGTAATTTGTTTTTTCTTGATTTTGTATTCCAGTTTCGGAATTTTTGCACTTCGTAAATACTGATCGAATACGGGTTTAAAATTGATCTTACTTTTTTCGGAAATATAATCCTCTACATCTTTAGTTGTTACTGTTCTTTTTCCAAAGTCTCTATTTAAACCTAATAGTATTTTATGAAACACTTCATCATTATTAATTACTTGGCGTATGGTGTGGATCATATTTGCCCCTTTATCGTACATATCTCCGCTGCCTTCTTTGTTCACGTCGTAATTTCCAATAATAGGACCATCATTTGAAATGCTTTTTCTTAGGCCTCTAACATATTTGCTGGCCGAATCTTTTCCCCATACCGATTCAATAAATAATGCTTCCGAATAGGTTGTAAAACCTTCGTGCACCCACATATCGGCAATATCTTTTGTGGTTATGTTGTTTCCAAACCATTCGTGCCCACATTCATGAATAATAATAAAATCCCAAAGCATTCCAATTCCGGTGCCCGATCGATCCACGCCCATGTATCCTTTTCTGAATTTATTTCCGTAGGCAACAGCGCTTTGGTGTTCCATTCCTAAGAAATTACTTTCCACTAATCTAAAACCATCAGCGTAAAAAGGGTAGGGGCCAAACCAATACTCAAAGCTCTTAAGCATTTTTTGTGTATCGGGTTTTAATAAACTATCGGCTTTGTTTTTGTTGTAATCCAAAACAATGTATTCCATTTTTAATTTTCCGTTCTTCCCTTCAAAACTATCTTTTACGATCACATAATTTCCTAAATACATTGTTACATCGTAACTGTTTATAGGATTGGTAATACTAAAAGTTGTGGTTTTTGTTTTGTTAGAATTTGAAACACGGTTAATTAAATTTCCATTAGAAATAGCAACTAAACTATCATTAGCGGTAATGCTAATAATCATTCCATTATCTGGTTCATCACTTTGATGATCTTTTAATGGCCACCATACCGAAGCGCCTAGGCCTTGGCAAGCCACATTTATCCATTTACGATTTTGTTTGTCTTTTGACCAAATAAATCCACCATCCCATGGTGCCATTTTTGCTTTGCGCGGAATTCCGGAATAATAAATGGTTACAGAATCATTTTTGGCATCCATTAAAAGTGGATCTAAATTTACGGTCCAAGCATCAAATTCATGCTTCAATTCCAATTTCTTTTGATGAAAAATAAAACTGTCAACCACCAATGGTTTTTGAAGATCTATTTGAAATTGAGTTCCGCTTGAAATGGTTTTAAAGTAAATTGTGTTTTTGCCTGCGATAGACCGTTTATTATCATCAACACTTACATGTAAATTGTAAAACATAACATCCCACCAATTACGCGCATTATTTAATTTGCCACGCAAACTGTCACCTCTTGAATGCGGCTGGGCGGAGGATAGAAAAAAGACACTAAATAAAAGGAAGGTAATGACTAACCTCATAAAGTTCAAATTTACATTATTGGCACGTTCAAAGGAATCTTCTTTGTATAAATTATGATTAATGCTAGCGTAATTGGGATTGTGTGCCAATTTTATATGTTTTTTAATGGATAATTAATATATTTGCAGCCCTAAAACGGCGGGGTAGTCGAGACGAAGCTTGTCTCGATGCTGACAGCGAAACGCTCGTCATCACTCAGCCGAACCTAATATGGCGGGGTAGCTCAGCTGGTTAGAGCACAGGATTCATAACCCTGAGGTCGGGGGTTCGAGTCCCCCCTCCGCTACATCGAAAACCCTTGATAATCAAGGGTTTTTGTTTTTTATGGCATCCAAAGTTTTAAACATTTAACAGTTGGAGTCGGATTTGGAGTCGGATTTAGGCTTGTTTTTATCCTCAAATAGCTCAAAATCCGAAGCAATTTCCGCAATAACCTTTTCATCGATATAATGTTTTAACATCACATTCTCACCGGAATGTTTAGTTATGATTCTTGCCTTTTCACCATGAGTTGCATATAAATGAGAAATGTATGTCTTTCTCAAATCATAAAATCTTAATTCTTTGCCGGTATTTAATTGTTTATAAAAGTGAGTGAACGATTTACTCATAAAATCCATCATGGTTCTTCTATGCATTAATTCATCGGGGGCTAGAATATATTTGTTTTGACCCTTGAATTTTTGATAACCAAGTTCCATCAAAAGATTTTTTAAAGGTCCTATAATTGGGACGTATATTTTTTTTACAGCTTCCTTTTTAGAAAGATCATTACTTCGATTGACTTTAAAATCTTCAATACAGATAGAAATCGGTTCGCCTGCTATACTTTCTAAAATACCATTAAACTTCATGGATACAATTTCTTCCCTCCTCCTTCCTGTAAGCAACGCCATTAATAAAGCATCTTTCAGCCATGGCTTGTATCTATTCTTTTTACTTTTCACATTTTTCTTTTTATTAACCAACACATCGATTCCATTTTCGGGTTTAATAATCTTTAAGAGATCTTGAAACTCCTCTTTAGTTATAGTATTGATTTTTTGTTCTGTTTGAAGTCTTTTAAAGCCTTTGAAAGGATTTTTTATATCAATCTCAAACTCCTCAATTAAAAATTCCGTAAACACCCTCATGAGGCTAATGTACTTATTGTAAGTTTTTGGGGCATAGTTCTTATCGTCAAGTAAAAAAGATTTAAGTCTCCCGACGACGTTTTTATCCAACTTTTCTATCAGCAAAGACGAAGGCACAATGTTAACCGTTTCAAGATAATCAATAAAGTACCTGAAATATCTCTCCACTTCATCCCTATGACCTTTTGTTCTCTGCCTGTGTTCTTGTTGATGTGGGGTTTCATTGTTTAAATATGAGATGTAGTAAGCCATTGCATCTACAATAGTTTTTGGAACCATTGTTTTAGCGGCAATTATTTGAGTGGAATAATTATTATTCTCTAATTCTTTTCTGAATTCTATGGCTTGTTTTATGGCCTCATTCTCATCTTTAGTATCTAGAAGTTTGCTTTTTGCTTTTCCATTTGAGCCTGGAATAAATACAAATACTTTATATTTATGTTTATCCGTATTTGCACAGGTACTTAATCGTTTACCGGTAACACCACACTTTTTTGATACTTTCAGCTTGCATTTATTACAATAAATAGTTAGGCCTCTAATCTTAATGTTATCTATTCTCTTCAGCCCACTCATTTTTACTTTTTCCCTTTGGATACTTTTTTTAAAAAATTATTTCCAGATTCACCGGGTGCTATAAATTTTATTTTACTCTTAGAAACTGCCTGAGATTTTTGATCCAATACAGCTAAATAGTCTCTATTTTTATATGCTGTATAAATTTCTTTCCAATTTTCAGGGTGTTTTTCTTTCAGGGATTCTATAAATGGTTTATCAATCGCTAATTCTAAATCGATTCGGTTCACACATTTCTGCTTTCCAATTTTGAAAATAAAAATACCATTCATTTTACACCACTTAACCGCTGTTCGAATATCTGATACGCCCAACATACTCATCACAACGTTGATGCTTACATTTCTATTTGGTGGTTCGTTATTTAATTCATGTTTTGTTTCATTTAAAAACATTGTTTATGAAGAACATCCTGTGTTTCTGCTTATCAGATAAATTAGGATTTTTCCTTTGTTCGGTGTTTCCGTTCCCTTTAGGTTTTATATTTTCACCTTTCTTACACTTTTACATGAGTATATTTCCCCATCCTGAGTTTTTATTTCAATATCCATATATGAACCTTTGTAGATAATCTCATAAATGCGAGATTCTTTTTTCAGCTTTTTGATTTCCGTCAGCTCGGCTAAATATGGTTTCTTGCCATCATTAAATCTAATGGCAATTGACTTATATTGACCGCTTCTAATATAATCCAAAATGAGCCGTTCGGAATCAGAAAGCTGAACCATATTTTTCGGTAATTTTTTGTAATCGATATTGTAAATTACATCCTCCACCAAATCGCTTAAAGAAATTGAAATATGATTGTGTGTGAAAATCTCAAAATAGTCCTTTTGTTTAGATAGATCTTGAATTTTTTCCGGCACAAAAAGAGTTAACCAGTACGCTGAGTCCGATCGATGAAGTTCCTCTCCTTCCAAACCGTTTGGCTTTATCCCGATTATTAACGATACCCTATTTTTATTTTCTAATAATTGATTTGATATTATTGAGAAATAATTAATATTCAGATCCATATTTTTTTTAATTAGTTCTCGATCTTCTTTTATCTCTCTTTTTTCGAATGGTGTTAAGTCTGTGTTGTCAAGGGCAATATCCAAAAACTCTCTAAACTGTGGTTCATATAAATAGTCTTTTAATTTTGTTTCTTTAAATAACTCCTCTTTAACCTGTCTTATAGTATCAAAGCTTACAGTAAACTCGCGGAGCTTACTGACTAATCGCAGCCAAAGTAATTCGTTGAATGAAAATCTATGCGTGTAATAGCGTCTATGGTTATATAAAAGAATGTTCTGTTCTTCCCAGTAATAAATCTGACGGCTAGATAGATTTGTATCGCTTAACGAGTACTTTTTATCCTTTACAAAAAACCCTTTAAGAGTTCTTGCTAGTAGATGATCATTTATTTTAAATGTATTGATATCCAATTAATTAGTATTATATCTTACAAATATGTAAAATATAATTATATTTACAAAACATATTTATAAAATGAAGCGAATAAACCCACTTGACTTACAATTTGAGCAGTTTTTAAAGATCGTCGACACCAATGTTCTGTTAAAGTATTTGGCATCGGTGGATGGAAGGGATATAATCATTCTATTGGAGCACTTGCCCAGGATGGTTAAAGCCAAACTATTAATTGATTTTGAAGAATATCTCGCTATTGAAGATAAAAAGACGGTTAAATATGAGTTTGAGAATATAAAGGAGAAATTATTGTTCTTAAAAAACTTGGAAGAAAGAATTAGATCGCTTATTGAAATAAAACAAATCAGTCAGATTCACCCAGCTTATTTGAACTTAGAACGTATCAATGTTTTACTGGATGACCTTCGTTTTTGTTACGCGATAGAGGGAGGAATAGATCCGGGTATAATAAATAACCAGGCTTAATAAGAAGTTTATATGGAAGTCAATTATATTAAAGAGTATGGTTCCGCAACTTACGATCAGATGATAGAACTAGGGTTTACGAAATTTTCTCGTTGGGACATTACAGAGGAATTTAATATTGAGGAAGAATAACGATCGTCTTATGAGAAGCCTGATGTTTTATATTTAAAAGTAAATAAGGATTTATTTTTAAATATAAACAGCGTGAAAATAGTGAATTTTAATAAACCGTAAATTAGGATGTTATGATTTTTAAAAGAGAAATTAGTTTATCGGAATAAAACGTAAATAAAATCGGTTCACACTGGCATCATATTGATAATACGTAAATATCCACTTAGCTTGCGGTTCAATAGCTTTTGTGGTTTGGTTACGAGGTTTTACAATTTTTACTATCCTTTGTCTTGAACCATTATATAAATATTCAATATCCGGCTTGGTTACAGATGTTGGCCCAGTGCCAGTTGCAAGCATAGCCGCCTGATCTCTAACTACTTTTTTAACCTTCCTATCAACTGTCCATTCAATATTTTGAATGTACTCACCTTTACCCGAAGTTAAATTACCAATTAAATCATAGCTATACCGAGAATTAGTAAATGTACAAGATGCATAGGTATCTATATCGGTTGAATAGTTTGCGTTTGCCACACCATCCTGAACACAAGCCAATTTATTTGAGTTGTAACTATTATTGGCAACCACACCACCATTAACTGCGCTTTCAAAATAGGTGTAGCTTAAGTTATCCATCAGTAAATTACTTCCACTTATTATTGAATTTGCAGCTCCATTTCTAATAAGAGTTTTAATGTTTCCATTTGGATCATACGTTAAATTCATTTTGTAGCTATCGTCATAATTTGATCCTGTAACCAAATTCCAAGAATTACCTGTAATGCTTCTAAACGCTTTCATTGCTTTTAGACGATGTAATTGATCATAACGATAAGCAGTTAATTGAGGAAACGGCGTATTATTCGCAACGGTATTAGTAGGGTTTTTATCTATAAATGTAGTTAACATACTACTAATATTACCATTATATAAACTTGGTCCATCTCCTGCCCCATTGTTGTCTAAATAAAAGTTTGATGGTGTATATAAATTATTAAGCTATGCCAAAGGGTTTACATCATTTATATTATAATTTGCATTTTTAATAGAAACATAATCCTTATTAGCTCCTGCGTTAAAATAATTTAAACTAAAAGCCATTGCATCTTTTGCAAAAAAGTCATGCACTTGGTTATAATTACTTACCAAGGGGTTTGATCAGATAAAAAGTCCTTTGGACATGTTGAATAATTTGTAGTTATTCGATATGTTTTAAGCCAAATATGTTGTAAGTTTGATTGTGATATTCAAAATGTGTTTTTGTTCAACTTCGTTTGCATATTTATAAGGTTGAAATTTGAATTATTAAAAACTGAACTGAAAATACATGAAAAAGGAGTCAATTAAGGTAAATTA
>JAWXAS010000087.1:0-20216 GCA_034439635.1 Bacteroidota bacterium
ATACGCCGACTAAAGGTAAGCAAAGCCACCCAATTTTGGGTGGCTTTGCTTACCTTTGGTAATATTACTAATTTCATAAAATTCCGCTTTTTCTGAATGAAAATCTACGATACACCGTAGGTTATGATCAGCTTCTAAAGCGTCCCAGGGGTGATAATATTTATTTTTAAGCCTCAACTGATTTTTTTATTTAAATCTAATATCCGAAATTTTATTGACTTTTACATGCACTTGTGTTGCAAGTGCCCTATAAATAATCAAAAGGCGAAGTTATTTTTTGGAGACTTTTAGTGCTTGCATGCTTGTAAATTTCAGTGGTTTTACGGCTCCTGTGTCCTTGGAAATAAACCGCTTCAACAAATAAAAAATGTAAAACAACAGAAATTTGCTCGCCACGATGACCGATTTTTGCCCAATGGAGCAAGACCGCTGATAGCTATAAATTGTAAGCAATCCTGTAAATTTCCAAATGGCCGCCTGTAATGTCCCTTCCCGCGTGAGGTATTGGATTTAAAAGTGCAACCTACGTCGCCCTCTAATTTTAAAGAAAATATTTACAAATCTGTAAGATCAGGTATTTCAACCTCAAGAGCTTTAGCTAATTTTCTTAAGGTTAAAAGTGTTAAATTATTCCTGCCAGCTTCCATATGATACATATTTTGCCTATCAAAAACGCACTTATAAGCGAGGTCAATTTGTTTGATCTTTTTTGAAATCCTGATCTTCTTAATTTTTGCCCCAACCTTTTTAAGGTATTGTTTCTCCTCTCTTAATCGCTTGCATCTAGTATGTAGGCGGTTTTTTTATGGTTTCAAAGTAACAATTTTTTGTTACTCAGGATTAAACATATTGATCTAACTTAATAAACCAATTTACCCAAGGTAGTGAAGCCTAGGCAAAGTAACAATTAGGTAACAAAAAGGGGTAAAGGAACAACAAGTAACAGTAAATAAGAACAGACATAGAAGCAAAAAACCCCCATTTTACTGGGGGTTTAAAGGTAACCTTTACTAGGTTGTGTAGCCCGTACGGGAATCGAACCCGTGTTTCATCCGTGAAAGGGACGTGTCCTAACCCCTAGACGAACGGGCCCTTTTTTAGCATTTAGCTATAGGGATCGCAAAAATACTAAATTTTTTACAAAAACAAAGAATTTGAGCTTTTTTTAGGGCCATTTTAAGTACTTAAAATTGCTTAAATGCCTTGATAAACCTATATTTGGAGGTGTATTTATAAGAACTTTTAATAAATGGAAACCACCCCGTACCAAAGCAAAAATAAGATCAGAATTGTTACCGCAGCCGCCCTTTTTGATGGCCACGACGCGGCAATTAACATTATGCGCCGTATTATGCAAAGTAGCGGGGCCGAAGTTATTCATTTAGGGCACGATAGAAGCGTTCAGGAGGTGGTAGATTGTGCCATTCAGGAAGATGCGAACGCTATTGCTATTACAAGTTATCAAGGTGGGCACGTAGAATATTTTAAATACATGCATGATCTTTTAAGAGAAAGAGGTTGCGGGCATATCAAATTATTTGGTGGTGGTGGTGGTGTTATTTTACCTACCGAAATTGACGAATTACATAAATACGGAATTACAAGAATTTATAGTCCCGATGATGGTCGCTCTCTTGGTTTACAAGGAATGATCAACGATCTATTAAAACAATCTGATTATCCATTAGGCTTAAATTTAAATGGTGAGGTTGGGCACTTAAAAGAAAAGGATCATAAATCTATTGCTAAACTTATTTCGGCGGCCGAAAATCAAAATGAAGAAAGTGTTGCTGTGCTCAAAAAAGTGAAAGAGATGGCCACGGCTTCAAAAATTCCTGTGCTCGGTATTACCGGAACAGGAGGCGCAGGTAAATCAAGTTTGGTAGATGAATTGGTTCGAAGGTTTTTGATCGATTTTCCTGATAAACAAATAGGTATTGTTTCTGTTGACCCTTCAAAACGCAAAACGGGTGGCGCACTTTTAGGCGATCGTATTCGAATGAACTCTATTCGCAACGATAGAGTTTTTATGCGAAGTATGGCAACTCGTCAAAGTAATTTGGCCTTGTCAAAACATGTGCAAGATGCCGTTGATATTTTAAAAGCTTCCGGTTTTGATTTGGTTATTTTAGAAACTGCCGGTATTGGACAAAGTGATACCGAAATTACCGAACACAGCGATGTAAGTTTGTATGTAATGACACCGGAATACGGCGCCGCATCTCAATTAGAAAAAATTGACATGTTAGAGTTCGCCGATATTATTGCGCTTAATAAATTTGATAAACGTGGAGCATTAGATGCTATTCGTGACGTGAAAAAACAATTTAAACGTAATCGTAATTTGTGGGATACACCTGATGATAAATTACCTGTTTACGGTTCCATTGCTTCTCAATTCAATGATCCAGGCATGAATCGCTTGTATATTGAAGTGATGAATAAGATCGCTGATAAAACGGGTTCAAAATTAACATCGCATTTTACGTCAACTAACGAAATGAGCGAGAAGATATATATCATTCCTCCGGCTCGTACACGTTATTTGAGCGAGATCTCTGAAAACAATCGTGGCTACGATAAAAAAGCATTACAGCAAACTGAATTAGCAGATAAATTATACAGCATTAAAAATACCATCGCAGCTATTAAAGATTCAAAAATGGCTGACAAAGATCGCTTGGTAAAATCGTTGGAAGAGGAGTATGCAAGAGTTGAATTGGATTTTGAGGGCCACAACCGAAAAATATTAGATACTTGGGAGGCGCGTAAAAAGCAATACCAAGGCGAATATTATATTTTTAAAGTTCGCGATAAGGAAATAAAAATTAAAGCGCATTACGAATCTCTTTCACATACACAAATTTCTAAAATTGCTGTGCCACGTTTTAAAGGTTGGGGAGATATTTTACAATGGAATTTACAAGAAAATTTTCCCGGAGATTTTCCTTACACCGCCGGAATTTATCCCTTCAAAAGAGAAGGTGAAGATCCTACACGTATGTTTGCCGGCGAAGGTGGACCCGAACGTACAAACAAACGCTTTCACTATGTTAGTAAAGGATTACCTGCTGCGCGTTTAAGTACAGCATTTGATAGCGTAACGCTTTACGGAAACGATCCTGATCATCGCCCCGATATTTATGGTAAAGTTGGAAATTCAGGTGTATCGGTGTGTTGTTTAGATGACGCCAAAAAATTGTACAGTGGATTTAATTTAGCCGACCCTAAAACGTCTGTTTCTATGACAATTAATGGCCCAGCCGCCATTATTGCCGCGTTCTTTATGAATTCTGCCATAGATCAACAATGTGAATTATACATCAAAGAAAAAGGATTGGAAAAGGAGATCGATAAAAAGATCAACGATATTTACAAATCAAAAGGCGTTGCTCGCCCAAAATATAACGGCCCTTTACCCGAAGGAAATGATGGTTTAGGTTTGATGTTGTTAGGTGTTACCGGCGATCAAGTTTTGCCTAAAGATGTTTACGATAAAATAAAAATTCAAACGCTCGCACAAGTTCGTGGAACTGTTCAGGCAGATATTTTGAAAGAAGATCAAGCACAAAACACCTGTATTTTTAGTACAGAATTTAGTTTGCGTGTAATGGGCGATGTGCAACAGTATTTTATTGACAATAACGTTCGTAATTTTTATTCTGTTTCTATAAGTGGTTACCATATTGCTGAAGCAGGCGCAAATCCTATTTCTCAATTAGCGTTTACGTTATCAAACGGATTTACGTTTGTTGAGTATTACTTAAGTCGCGGAATGCACATTGATAGTTTTGCACCAAACTTATCGTTCTTTTTTAGTAATGGTATTGATCCGGAGTATAGTGTAATTGGTAGAGTTGCCCGCCGAATTTGGGCAAAGGCCATGAAGCATAAGTACGGCGCAAACGAGCGTTCGCAAATGTTGAAGTATCATATTCAAACTTCCGGGCGTTCATTGCACGCACAAGAAATTGATTTTAATGATATTCGCACAACCTTACAAGCACTATACGCTATATATGATAATTGTAATTCGTTACATACAAATGCGTACGACGAGGCTATAACTACTCCTACCGAAGGATCGGTGCGTAGAGCAATGGCCATTCAATTGATCATTAATCGCGAGTTAGGTTTAGCAAAAAATGAGAATCCACTACAAGGTTCATTCATCATTGAAGAATTAACTGAACTTGTTGAAGAAGCAGTGCTAAAAGAATTTGATAGTATAAGCGAGCGTGGCGGAGTTTTAGGCGCTATGGAAACCATGTATCAGCGTGGTAAGATCCAAGAAGAGAGTTTGTATTACGAAACATTAAAACATACCGGTGAGTATCCTATCATTGGTGTAAACACTTTTTTAAGTTCACAAGGTTCTCCAACTATCATCCCTCAAGAAGTTATTCGATCAACCACTGATGAAAAAGAATTTCAAATAACTACTGTGGAAACCTTATGGAAAGCAAGTGGCGACCAAGGGCAGAAAATGCTTAAAGATATTCAAGTAGTTGCCATTAAAAATGGTAATCTCTTTAATTCGTTGATGGAAGTGGTGAAGTATTGCAGCTTGGGACAAATAACCAAATCGTTATTTGAAGTTGGTGGGCAGTATCGACGAAATATGTAAACTTCTTAAAACAGCATCAAAGCGTTTCTTACATATCTGTGTTTGGTTTTATCTACTGCAGTTTTGGCTTCTTCCGAACTCGACAGTTTGTACAACGCCTACATTAAAGAAAGAAATGAAAGTAAAAAAACTGAAATTCTTTTAAAGTACGCCAACGAACTAAAATACCAAAATATTGATTCGGCATTTGTTTGTGTTGGCATTGCCTATTCAAATGCGGTCAGTTTAAAGAGTGAGTTATTACAAGCAGAAGCAGCCATTCAGTTTGCTAAATGCGAAGAATATAAAAGTAATTATCGAGCCGCGTTAAAGTATGCCTTCATGGCGGCAAATCTTTTTAGAAAGAATAAGGATAAACCAGGTTTAGCAAAAACCTATACCAGTATGGGCGTTATTTATTGGTACCAAGGTTTATACCGTCAGGCCATTGATTATTTTCAGAAGAACATTTTGTTAAGTACCGAACTCAATGATCAGGATGGATTGGCCGCCAGCTATGGTAATTTGGCTATTATTTTTGATGAAGAAGGAAAACTCGATAGTTCGCTTGCTTATTATAACAAAGCGCTGAAGATATATTCTTCCACTAACAACCAAACACAATTAGCGTCGTGTTATGATAACATGTCGATCGTGTTTTTGCAGTATAAGGATTTTAACAAGGCGATTGAATACCATGCCAAAGGATTTGATCTGCGAAAGAAAAATGCAGATACTGTTGGTATCATGGCTAGTCTTGAGAACTTAGGCACTATTTACTTAAGGCAAAATAAACCGGATAAAGCCATAGAGGTTTCTAAGGAAGTGGTAAAAATGGCAAATAGACGAGGGGCAAAAGAAGATCTAAAATACGCGCTCATTAATTTAAAGGATGCGTACGCTTTAAAAAAGGATTTCGCCTCTGCCTTTGAGTATCAAAAAAAATTATTATGGTTAAAGGATAGTTTACGGAATAAGGAGATCAACGATCAAATAGCTGAGCTGGAAGCGCGTTACAATAACGAAGAAAAAAGAAAAGAATTAAGTGAGATCAAGTTCGAGCAAAAATTAAAGGAGAAGGAGAACGAAAATAGTAGTAGAAAAAAGAATTATGCGATCATCACGTTGATGATTGGCGGAATCGCTTTTTTAGTAGTAACATTTTTGATCTTTAAACGTTACAAAGAAAAACAAAAAGTAGCTGAGGTATTAGAAAAAAAGAATGAGGCCATCAATAAGCAAAAGAAAATAATTGACAAGGCTTATAGAGCCTTAGAAGAGATCAATACAGATATTACCGATAGTATTAAATATGCAAAACGAATACAGGAAGTTATTTTTCCTCCACAAAAACTAATTGATGATGTTTTACCTCAATCGTTTGTATTGTTTAAACCAAAAGATATTGTTAGTGGCGATTTTTATTGGATGGAAAAAGTTGGTAATTATGTTTATTTCGCAGTTGTGGATTGTACCGGCCATGGTGTTCCGGGAGCGTTTATGAGTATTGTTGGACACAATCTTTTAAATAAAGCTATTCACGAGTATAAATGCGTTACTACTTCCGAGATCTTAAATCAAGTTAACAAGGGACTTTATGATATTTTGCGTCAAACCGTAAATGATATGGGTGTGAGAGACGGAATGGAAATAACATTATGCAGATGGGAAAAAGCAAAGGGAGAATTAATGTTCTCAGGGGCCAATCATGTGATGTATGGTGTTTCTAATAATGAATTATTTATTCATAAAGGAGATAAACATCCTATTGATGCTTTTTACGATTCAGAATTAAAACAGTTTTCTCAAGCAATAATTAAAGTAAATAAAGGAGATGTATTTTATTTAACTTCTGATGGATACGCCGATCAGTTTGGCGGACCTACAGCTTCTTTTAGCAAGGGCTATGGCTCTGGTAAAAAATTTAAATCAAAACAGCTCCAAGAAATCTTCCTTTCTATCCATACTAAGGAAATGAATGAACAAAAAGCGGCCTTAAATAGTATTTTCTACCAGTGGCGAGGTGAGCTCGAGCAAGTGGATGATATCCTTATTTTTGGAGTTAAATTCTAGGATCACTGTTGTTTACACGAATGGTTGTTGGCTGATAAATGGATATTCTTGCATTTATCTAAATTTTTGAAAACAAATCATGAAAAAGTATTGTATGTGATCGGGGGACTTTGCAAAGTGGCTGACCAATATTTATTATATGGTTAAGTAAAAGAACCAAAGTACCACAAAATAAAAAAACCTCTTACGATTTTGTAAGAGGTTTTTTTATGATGAATAATTTAAATTATTTTACTTCCACACCAGTATCAGGTATCAACATACCATCTACTAAAACTCTTCCACAATGTTCGCAAACAATGAGCTTTTTGTTTGTGCGGATGTCTAATTGACGTTGAGGTGGGATTTTATTAAAGCAACCGCCGCAGGCATCACGCTCTACAGCTACAACAGCTAAGCCATTGCGTGTATTCGCACGAATACGTTTGTAAGCGTTAAGCAAACGATCTTCAATTTCTGCAGAAGCAGTTTCGCTGTCTACTACTAATTGTTTTTCTTCTTTTTCAGTTTCAGAAATGATCTCGTCTAATTCACTTTTCTTTACTTTAAGATCTTTCTTTCTTTCTTCAAATTCTTCGCGGCTCTTTTCTAAAGTTTCCGTTTTGATAGTAACTCCGGCTTTAGCTTCCTTGATACGTTTTTCAGCTAATTGGATCTCTAGATTTTGGAATTCAATTTCCTTTGTGATTGCATCGTACTCACGGTTGTTACGTACTTTACCTTGTTGCGATTCGTATTTTTTAATATTCGATTGAAAATCTTTGATCGCTTGTTTTTTCTCGTTCAATTGATTCTCAAGTTCTGCTAATTCTTCTTCAAGATTAACAACACGAGTTTCTAATCCTGCTACTGTATCTTCAAGATCACTTACCTCAAGAGGTAATTCACCGCGAATGATACGTAAACGATCAATTTTACTGTCGATCAATTGTAATGAGTACAGATTTATTAGTTTTCCTTCAACTGAAGCATCAATTTTTTCTTTGATTTTTGCGCACATATCTTTAAAAATAATTTACCGGGTTAGTATTGGTCTTCGATAAATGGATTGCGAATTTAGGGAATTTTTCTGTAATTATTTCATAAAAAAGTTCGGGGGTAAACTGCTCAGATTCGTAGTGCCCGATGTCTAAAAGCAAAATTTTATCCTCAGCATCAAAAAACTCGTGGTATTTGAAGTCTGATGTTATATAACTATCTGCATTTGAACTAATTGCATTTTTAAGTAAAAACTGCCCACTTCCCCCGCAAACAGCTACTTTTTTGATGTTTTTATTTGTTAAATGGGTATGTTTTAAACTTTTTAAATGGAAAGTCGATTTTACCAGGCTTAAAAAGTTCGTTTCGGGCAGTTCTTTGTCCAATTCTCCAATAATTCCACTACCAATTTTAAGGTGCTTGTTACTTAAGGGGTAAATATCGTAAGCTACCTCTTCGTAAGGATGTGCGACTATCATGGCCGAAACAATGCGGTTTTGATGATGCGGCTCAAAAATGGTTTCTATTCTTACTTCCGGCTCTTTACTTAATTTATTTGGCTCTCCAATAAACGGTTTTGTATCCTCATTGCCTTTAAAAGTTCCTGTACCTTCTATATTAAAACTGCAATTACTATAATTACCAATATTACCTGCTCCGTTTGAAAGAATGGCTTCACGAACAGCATTGGCATGTGTTGCAGGAACAAACACAACTAATTTTTTTAAGTGCTCGGTTTTTGGAGAAAGTATTTTAATATTCTTCAGCCCTAATTTCTGAGCGATCTTTGCATTTACACCATCAATTACATTATCAATATTTGTATGACATGCATAAATGGCAATATCTTTTTTAATAGAAGAAATAATAGTACGCTCTACATAATTGCTTCCGGTTAATTTTTTTAATCCTTTAAAAACAATTGGGTGGTGGGCAATAATTAAATTGCATTTTTTTTGAATCGCTTCTTCAATAACGGCTTCGGTGCAATCTAGGCTAAACAAAACGCCAGTGCATTCGGCATTTGAATTACCGGTAATTAATCCGGCATTATCATAATCTTCTTGCAAATTGAGCGGGGCAAATGCTTCAATGGCATTTGTAATATCTTTGATCAGTGTCATAATTAACTAACGCTGTCTAATTTCTTTTTTACTTCATCGCGATTCTTTTTCGCTGTCTCTATCTCTTCCTTTTTCTTTTTCTGATCTTCTTCGTTGCTCTTTATATCCTTTTCGGCCTTTTTGATCTTCTCTTTGTAATCTTCAATATCGTTCTTCAGATCTTTCACATCCTTTTGTAGATCTTTTAATTGATCTTCTAATTTATCTAATATTTTCTTAGATGATTTTGCTTGTTCGCTCACGGCATCGCTACTAGCACTCACCACTTTTTTCTGAACAGCCACTTCGCCTTCTTTCTTTTTTACGTCGCCTTCTTTTCCTACTGATTCTTTTTCGGCTTTAGCAATCTTCTCGTTGTATGTTTTAATATCATCATGAAAATTCTTATTATCTTTTTCAAGATCTTTTAGTTTGTCTTCCTGCTTTGCTACATCTTTTTCGGCATCCTTCAAGCGTTGCTCAATGGGTTCTTTGGTCATTTTGATAGCGAATTCCTTAGTTATTTTTTCAACAAATTTTATTTTGTCCGAATGTTCTCCACCTTTCAAGTACATGCCGCCAAGATCAACAGCAGTGCTCATTTTGATGGTCTTATCTTTTTTATTCTCTTCAAACTTGGTATAAAAATCAACGGTATTCACGCCCAGATCTTTAATTAATAAATTATCTCCAAATACCTCGTTATTATCTTCTTTTACTTTATCGTGCTTAAAATCCTTCAACACTTTTTTCCATTCGCTTATTACATCATCTAATTTGGCTTCCATAATTGTGGTTGTAACAGCATTTTTCGAACCTGTGCTAAACTTTTCGGTTGACTCACTTACTGAAATTTTTTGAGCGTTTATATTTAAAGCCGTCAAAAAACAAATGGATGTAATAATTTTTTTCATAATATAATTTCTTTAATTTATCTTGACTTAGCCTCCACTTTTTTTTAGCCATTAATTACAAGAATTTTCACTAAGTTATGTTTAATCCGTGTTTAAACTAGTGTTAATTCGTGCAATTAGTGGCTCATTTTACAAATTAGCACCGCTACGCGTTAATCCAAATCCCAAACGCTTCTTCTCTTTTTATAATAAAATGGTTTGAAGTAATTTTTGTTCTCTAAAATAAAAGCCATAATAAAATAAATAATAATGGGGCTTCCGAACGTAAAAAACGAAAGATATATAAAGTACATACGAACTGTTGTGGTTTTAATACCTAGTTTTTTACCCCACCACTCGCATACACCAAACGCTTTTTGTTCAAACCATTGAGCTATCTTCGTCACCATATAACAAATATAGGTGTTTTGAAACAAAGCGCCAATTTCTGGGTTAAGCCCAATTCTGCAATTCAAGCAGGCCTTTTTTAACCAATAATGCGATGGGCGACTTAGGCCTGAATTCCAATAACTAGTATATCGTCTACTTGAAAATGCGATCCCATCCATTGATGAAATTCTTGTTGCAGCAATATTTTTTGAGTATTAATATTTTTGGATGAAATTTCGTTAAGATATGCGTAAAAGTTTTTTGACTTATATTTTTTATTTTTTGGCCCACCAAATTGATCAATAAAACCGTCGGTAAATAAATAAACAGTATCACCTTTATTTAGTTCCAGTGAATGCGTAACAAAATTCTCTTTTATTCCGCTAGAGCCAATGGGTTGCTTGGTGGCCTCTAAAATGATCATCTTACCGTTTTTTATTACACATACAGAATTGTGTGCGCCCGAATATTTTAAATGAACCACTTCATCTGTTCGTTTGAAACTGCATAAGGCAATATCCATCCCATCCTTCACATCATTTTCTCCATATTGAGCAAAGGCCGATTGAACAAGTTCTGAGGTTTTATCTAGTATTTCTCCGGGATTGGATATTCCAAACTCAGTAATAACGCTATTTAAGCTACTGTTACAAACGAAGCTCACAAAGGCGCCTGGAACACCATGCCCAGTGCAATCGGCGGCGGCTATTAACGCATGACCATTATCAATTTCTTTAAACCAATAAAAATCACCTGATACGATGTCTCTTGGTTGGTAATAAATAAAGTGGTTTAAAAAATGTTTGGTGATGAGGTCGTCTGAAGGGAGTATAGATTGCTGAATTCGCTTGGCATAATTAATGCTATCAGTTATCTCTTTATTTTTTTCGGCAAGTATGGCCTTTTGACTCTGGCTTAAGTTGCGTTCTTCGGTTACTTTGTTTTTCTGCTCTTCTAGTTTCAGCGATCTATAAATTGCAAACGCCACTATTAAACTAATAAAAACAGATAAAGCGGTGAGCAAAATATTTGTTGTTTTAATGAATGCAAACGACTTCACCACAATTTTTTCTTCGTTTTCCGATTGCACTTTCAAGGTTGTTATCAAATCGTGGTGGAACTTAAGTGTATTTTCGGTTTCCAAATTCACCATTTCAAAGTATTTGTCTTCTACTTCAACGCGAAGTAAAAAATCTTGGTACGAGGCCATTGTGTTAAGCGAACCCATGATCTTTTTTTGGAAGAAAATAACAGTGTCAAACCGGCTTAAAATGGTATCTAGTTTTTGTTGATTTATTTTATTGTCCCACTTCTCGCTTATTTCATTTAAGCTTTGTTTTAACTTGGGATACTTGGATGCATGCACATTAACTAATTGCTTTTTATCATTGTGATCAGAAATATCGAAGGTCATCCACGACGAACTATAGTTTTTTGAGCTGACGATCATTAATTCAAGATCATTAAGCAAAATGATCGATGGCTGAATAATCTGCGAATTTCTTGTAGTGATCTCTTTACTTTTAATTAAGTTTTGGATACTTATAAATCCTGAAACACCATAAATAGCAATCAAGATCAAAAATCCTGAAATGATACGTTGATTTATAGATAAATTCATGGATACTAAATTACTAAATTACCCGTTATTAATACGCAAATTTAATGAAGCCATATTTTTTAAATATAATTTACTTATATGCCGCATATTACTTAAGTTTATAGAAGTATTTGTGTTAATTTTAACTTGCTTATAATTAATATTTCTTTTTGAGTGCACAGTTTATATAGATAATGAAAAAGCTTATAATAATATTAATTTTATTTACTGTTTCCTCAAGATCTTTCTCACAAAGCAAGGATCAGGTTTATGCCGGAATTATTATGCATATTATGAAATATGTTGAATGGAAGGCAAATGAACGCAAGGTTATTAAAATCGGAATTGTAAATGATTCCAAATTGGTTTTAGCTTTAAACAAAATTGTGAAGGGAAAAAGCATTCATTTTAAAAATGTGGAGGTAGCTAAGTATGAGGATATAAATAAGATTGAGGGTGTGGATGTTTTATTTTTAGCAAAAAAATCCACGAGCCTATGCGCCAAACTAACCAGCATTGCTTCCGAAAAAAATATTTTAGTAATCACCGAGATGAAGCAAGAGAATACTTCATGCTCTTCCATAAATTTTATTGAAGAACAAGGTAAATTGAAGCTTGAAATATATATGGCAGTAGCTGATAAATGTGGTTTAATGATTTCGGAACAATTGAAAAAATTTGCTACACTAAAATAATGAAGAAATCCGGACTTATAATTGCAATCCTTTTCATTTTTTCTACCAAAAATAGTATGGCACAAGGCTGTAGCGATCCGGGCATTTGTACAATAGGGTCTTTAAATTCAGCTTCCACAGCCGATTCGGTTTCGCGCACTGATTTTACTAAGGCCGATATCGATGAGTTGTTGAACACTGCCATACTCAGCGAAAAATATAATTTTGGTGTGGAGATGGGTTATGGAGAAGGAGATCGGAACACAAATATTTATTCTGTTTATTTGCGTGGCTCCATTAGATTAAAGGAGAAGTTAATGTTGGGAATAAAACTCCCTTACACTATTACAGAAGGTATTTTGGGATCTGCTCAAGGATTAGGAGACATTACACTAAACTTGCAAAATATTATTAAATCGGGCAAAAGTTTTAGGCTTGCTTATACAATAGGAGTGGTAATTCCAACAAACACCGCAAATTTGAAATCGAAGGGCAGATCATTACCAATGGCCTATCAAAGCAGTATGGGTTTGTTTGGAGGACTAGTAGGGATCACCGTTTCTACGCGAAAATGGAATGGGGTTTTAGGGTTTCAGCAAAATTTTGGAAATAATGGAAATGAATTTACAACCGAAGGTATAATATTAGATCCTGGCATTGCCGGTTACGACACTTTAAATAGGGCGCGCACAAATTTTGGCTCAAGTAGGATGCTTCATAATAGCGGCGATGTAATTTTACGCCTAGAGCGTGGTATAAAAATTAAAAGGGCAGATATTTTAATTGGTATTTTACCAATTTATCGAATTGATAATTCCACAATTAAATTATTGAATGGTAATACTTACGAAGTAAATAAATCAAATGGCCTAACCTTTAATGTAACTGCCGGATTTTCGTATAAATTCAAAAAGAATTGGCAATTAAGTATTAATGCTGGCCGTCCATATATTAATCGAAAGGTTGCGCCTGATGGCCTAAGGCGTTCGAATGTTGTGCTTATGCGCATTACAAAAAAGTTTTGGTAAAAAAAGTAAGTTACTAAACTTGCACTATGTGTTATTGTCATTTAGTTGTTTGCAAAATAGAAGCTCCAATTCCGCAATTCAAACAGTCCTTTTTTGAACAATAGTTGTTGTTAAGGTTTATAAGGCCTTGGCTTACCAAACCCGACCGGCCACCGCAATTTAAAGCTTCATAGTGTTTTGTTTTTACATTGCTCTCAAACTTAACCTGTTCAAGGATCTCAAGAGCAAGATCCAGATAGTGCTCTTTGTTTAATTTTTTACCATAAAAGAAGAAGAAATAACTGAAGGTATTGATCAGAATATTTTGAATAGAATCTTCGCCTAATCTAAGATCAAATGCACTTTTTTTGCCGTCGGCTTTGTAATGATCTTTCCAATAACCAATAGGTTCAATTTGCAATGTTTTTTTTATGGATTCAAACGACATATAACTCTGTGGCTCAGAAATAAGTTTGGGATCTTTGCAGATCAATTGTGCAAACTGCGCTAAACGTAAACTCGGAAAATTAGCAGGACGCAAACGCGAATGTTTAAATATCTCTTTTTTTAGTGTGCTTAATTTGTACTTACTCTTTAAAAACTCGTATTCACTTTGCAAATTGCGCACGTATTTATCCTCAAACTGATCATCCAATAATCCGGCAGTACCCAATAGCAAAGCTTCAATTTGTTTTAGATCATTGGTGTGTTTTAATAAAATATTTGCAGGTAAGTAACTTGCCAAAAGCTCAAAGGGCAAAGAATTCACTTTAAATCCAAAGTTCTTTAAGAGGACGGTGTAAAATGTTTGGGTGAAATCGTTATTAAAATTAGCAAAGAGTTTTTCAATCGCCCCCATTTTACTTTCTAAGCGCTCAATGGCCATTCGGTTTATCCACCACAACGCTTTTAACTCTTCCACTTCTTTTAATTGATTTTGGCAGGGTAATTCTGTTTTTGAGCCTACCAATCTTTCGTAGTTCTGAATAAAATGATCGGGCAATAATTCTTTTAGTTCCAAAACTTCAACATTGTTGTTTACGTTTTGCGGAATGCTTTTATCTGCGTTTAAAACAACATGCAAAATAATAGTGTCGTAGCTTTTATTGTTTTGATGTTTGTGTTTTAACCAATCGCTACTGTTCACATGGATCTCAATATTTCCAGCAAGCGTTATACCATCCACTCTTATTTTAGCATTAAAAAAATCAGCGCCGGCATCGCGGTTCAATTCGCCTTGTTTAATAACTTCAATAAGTTTGCCACTCTTCGAAATTAACGGAAGAGGTTTTAAAATTTTGAATTGCCAAGCAAACTGCAACAGATCTTCATTTCCTATCATAATGTAAATTAAAGTTCAAAGGTATAATGGGAAACAAAGATTGATTGCTACAATTTGTAGTATTAAGAGTAGTTTTTTGATTTTTATTTGGGCGCCCCGTCCTGCTGCTGCGCCAGGGATGGAGCCATTGTTTGAGCTCCTTTTTTATCTTCGCTTTTTCGGCGGGGTAAAAAAGAGCGAGTGGCGAGAGCCCGGCCTGCCTTGCCCTCCTTAAATTTGCGAAGGTAAGGCAGGGGGCGCCCAAATAAAAAAATTAATTGTAATTTTCTAAGCGTATCCCTTGATCTTATACATCAAAAAACCAACCCATTCGTGGAGTAAAAATTGCAGATTAAAAGCCGCATCAATACTTGGAATAAAGAGGTGGTCTAACGTAAACCTTCTAACCCCGCTTACTTTATTGGTTATGTAAGGGGTAATATTTGTAAAACCTGCTTTTTTAAACACAGCTAAAGCCCGTGGCATGTGATAAGCAGAGGTAATCAATAAAAATTTAGAGTTGAGTAAACTATCCCCCACTAATTTTTTTGTAAAAATGGCATTCTCGTAAGTGTTTCTGCTATCGTTCTCAAATAACATAACGCTATCAGGAATTTGGATTTCACGTAAATATTTTTGCACGTACAAACCTTCTCTTTTTTCCGGAAATTCAATACTTCCCGAGCCCCCTGTAAAAATGATCCTATCAACTCTTCCTAATTTGTATAAACGTATGGTTTGAAATAAACGATCGCCGCTATGCGCAAAATTTATTTTTTTTAATCGCATATCCACTTCTCCAATTCCTCCCAAAACAATAGCGCCATCGTAGTGTGTCGTTGTTAGGTCATGATCGGCTGTAACAGGTTCGTACACTCTAAAAAATTCATCAACAATAAATGAATTGCACGAAATATATAATACAATAATTGCTGCGATTCTTAATTTTTTAGCGCGGGTTTCAATTTTTGTAAAAAAGGAATACACCAATAAGCCAAATACCCACACTAGGGGTGAGAGGATAAAACCAAGTATTTTGGAAAGGAAGAAAAACACGTTTAAAAGTAGCAATTATTACCTGAAAAAAGGAGGTTTATATTTAGGGTTTAAACACTTATATTTACATCTTAACAGTTACGAAAATGAAAAAGATACTTATTGCAAACAGAGGAGAGATAGCGCTTCGTGTAATGAAAAGCGCTCGTGAAATGGGTATTAAAACGGTAGCAATATATTCGGAGGCCGATAGAAACGCGCCTTTTGTAAAGTATGCCGATGAAGCGGTTTGTGTGGGTCCGCCTCCAAGCGCGCAATCGTATTTACAAGGCGATAAGATCATTCAAATTTGTAAAGATCTTAAAGTAGATGGCATCCACCCTGGATACGGATTTTTAAGCGAGAATGCTGATTTTGCACGTAAAGTAAAAAAGGCAGGAATTATTTTTATAGGGCCCAGTGCCGAAAGTATGGACTTGATGGGCGATAAATTAAGCGCCAAAGCAACAGCAAAAAAATATAACGTACCTATGATCCCGGGATCGGAGGGTGCTATTAGCGATGTAAAAGAGGCTATTAAAGTTGCCAAAGAAGTTGGTTTTCCTTTATTAATTAAAGCTTCTGCCGGTGGCGGTGGAAAAGGAATGCGATTGGTTGAAAAAGAAAGTGAAGTGGAGCAGCAAATGAACATGGCCATTAGCGAAGCAGTTTCGGCCTTTGGAAATGGTGCAGTTTTTATTGAGAAATATGCTACCGGTCCACGCCATATCGAAATTCAATTGATAGCCGATAACCATGGAAATTGCGTTTATTTATTTGAACGCGAATGCAGTATTCAACGTCGCCATCAAAAATTAGTAGAAGAAGCACCGAGTAGTGTATTAAGTGCCGAGTTACGCGCCGCCATGGGAAAATGCGCGGTTGATGTAGCCAAAGCATGTAATTACAGTGGTGCCGGAACCGTAGAGTTTTTAGTGGATGATAAATTAAATTTTTATTTCCTGGAAATGAATACGCGTTTGCAAGTGGAGCATCCGGTTAGTGAATTGATAACAGGATTGGATCTTGTAAAAGAGCAAATAAAAGTAGCGCGCGGCGAAAAATTAAGTTATAAGCAAGAGGACTTAAAAATAAACGGACACGCCTTAGAAGTACGTGTATGTGCCGAAGACCCAATGAATAATTTTTTACCAGATATTGGAAGATTGAATGTGTACGTTAAACCAAGCGGTGTTGGAGTAAGAGTAGATGATGGTTTTGAAGAGGGAATGGATATCCCTATTTATTACGACCCAATGATCTCTAAATTAATTGTTCATGGAAAAGATAGAACCGAGGCCATTGAAAAAATGATAAGGGCCATTGACGATTATAAAATAATTGGTGTAGAAACTACCCTCGATTTTTGCAAGTTTGTTTTAAAACACGAGGCTTTTGTGAGTGGTAAATTTGATACCAGTTTTATTAGCAAATACTTTAAGCCCGAAATGCTGAAGGGTAATGCCATTCACGGGGATATAGCGGCTATGGCGGCAAACCTAATTTTTGACCAGGCAAAGCCCAAGCAGGAGGTTTTAACAGACGGACCTGTTAAAAAAAGTAAATGGAAGCAAAATCGTTAGAATTTGGTTAATTATTTTGATGTAACTTATGGTTACCTTTTTCGTACAATAATATAAACAGAGGAATGAACGTGTCAACTGTTTCAAATATTAGCAAATTTACTTTATTCTTAGCTCTGCTATTTCAATTCGATTTTGCAAAAGCTCAAACTGCACTCATCGGAGAAGGAATTCGTTGTTATGCCGTTATTGAAAACAATGATACTGTTCCGATTTTTTATTTAGATGAAGTTGGGGTTACAACCAATATGGTTTTTAAAACCAAAAGAATGTACGAACAGTGGACTCGAGTGAAGTTCAATGTAAAAAAAGTATATCCGTATGCAATTTTAGCGTCTGCAAAATTAAAGCAGTACGATATTTTATTAGCAAAAATTGAAGATGAAGATAAGCGCAAAGCCTTTTTGCGTGTTTGCGAAAAAGACCTGCGGCACGAATTTGAAGATGAATTAAAAGGACTTTCTGTTTCTCAAGGCCGAGTATTAATGAAATTGATCAATCGCGAAACCGGAAAAACCACTTACGCCATTGTAAAAGAATTAAGAGGATCTTTTCAAGCCGCCATGTGGCAAGCCTTTGCCCGTTTGTTTGGCAATGATATGAAAGCCCAATACGAAGCCGCTACCGAAGATATTATGATTGAGAAAGCGATTGCTTTGGTTGAAAGAGGGGATTTTTAACTTCTGTTGATAATTATATCGCTCCATGAATCAGAGCTTTGCTTAATTTAGCGACCTCTTATGAAGATCTTTTACTACTATTTAAAACAGCATAAATCTTTATTGTTTCTTGCATTAGTTTTAGCGGCAATCAATCAGTGTTTTTCGTTGTGCGATTCTATTATTACCGGAAAGCTTATTAATAAATTTGCGGTACCTCACGATACGGATGATAGTTTGCATTTTTGGAAAACAGGCGCATCGTTCGCAGAGTTTACAAGTAATATTTTGTTTTGGCTGGGTTTATCTATTGGTGCGGCCATGCTTAGCCGAATTGCCAAAAATTTCCAAGATTATTTTACCAATATTGTTATTCAACGAACCGGGGCGCAAATGTACACCGATGGTATCAAAAAAACACTGAGTTTACCTTACCAAGATTTTGAGGATCAACGCAGCGGAGAAACTTTAGGGAAACTTCAAAAATTAAAAAGCGATACCGAGCGTTTTGTGAATTTGTTCATCAGTTTGGTTTTTCAATCTATTATTGGTTTGGTGTTTGTTACCATTTATACTGTTAACATCAGTAGCAATAAATGGATCAGTCTTTTATTTCTGGGCACAGTACCCATCATTGGTTTTGTTAGTTCATATTTGGGTAAAAAAATCAAAAAAGTATCAAAGGAGATTTTATCAGAAACAACTCAATTGGCCGGAGCAACTACCGAATCATTACGCAATATTGAATTGGTAAAAAGTTTGGGTTTGGTAGAGCAGGAAGAAAACCGTTTAAAATCAACTACACTAAAAATACTTGGCTTAGAATTAAAAAAAGTACGCTTTGTAAGAAGTTTAAGTTTTATTCAAGGAAGCACCGTGCATTTGGTAAGAACTACAGTTGTATTTTTGTTATATGGCTTGGTATTTAAAAATGATATTAAAGTGGGCGATCTTATTACGTTAATGTTCTTCTCTTTTTTTATTTTTAATCCACTTCAAGAACTAGGCAATCTTATTTCTGTGTATAATGAGACAAAAGTTAGCATGGAAAATTACGAGAAGCTCATGAATTCAAAAAGTGAAGTAATTCCCGATAAGCCATCGGCTTTGGGAAGTATCAATGAACTAAAATTCAAGGGCGTTTCTTTCAAGCATCAAACTGCTGCAGAACATGCTGTAAATAATATTTCATTTACTATTGAAAAGGGAGAAACTGTTGCTTTTGTTGGGCCGAGTGGAAGCGGTAAAACTACTTTAGTAAAATTATTAGTAGGCTTGTATCAGCCTGTGGAAGGCGAATTATTTTATAATAAAATAAGTTCGCAAAATGTTGACATGAATGAATTACGCAAACAGTTGGGTTTTGTAACACAAGACCCTCAATTGTTCAGCGGCACCATAAGAGATAATTTGCTATTTGTAAAGCCTACTGCTACCGACGCAGAAATAAATATGGCGCTACAAAAGGCGGCTTGTCAAAATTTATTGAGGCGTGCAGATAAAGGTTTAGATACCACCATTGGCGAGGGCGGAATAAAAGTAAGTGGTGGCGAAAAACAACGTTTATCTATTGCCCGCGCATTACTGCGTGACCCTAAACTATTAATTTTTGATGAAGCTACTTCTGCATTGGATTCATTAACGGAAGAGGAGATCACAACAACCATTAAGGAATTATCGGCCAACAAAGAGCAAATTACTGTTTTAATAGCCCACCGTTTATCTACCATAATGCACGCTGATAAAATAATTGTTTTAGAACACGGTAAAATAATAGAGCAAGGCAAACACGAAAAACTATTAGAAGAAAAGGGTTTGTATTACGCTATGTGGAGGCAACAAATAGGCGAGAGGAAGAAGTAAGTTTGAGGTCGCAAATTGTGACTTCAAGTTTTATAACCAATGCGCTTTATTGGTTTTTATCCTTTTGATTTTCTAGAAGTCCCGTTACTCTGAGTTGTCACTCGGAGCTCTCATCCCGAGCGGAGTCGAGGGACGACGGACGAAGTTTTTTAGGAACAGCTTTCGATGAGTTGTTGCAGCGTTAACATACATACAGAATAAAACTTAGTGTCCGTGCTCGACGGCGGTAGGTTCGCGCCTTGGTGTTAAAAATTATCTAGATAGTCGAACCTCAAAAAGTATTTTTATTCTTTGGGCGCCTTATCGGGCTATCACTTCAAGCTTGTTTGTCTTTTGCTATGTTTGTCGCACTGCGGGGTCTGCGCAGAAAAAGCGAAGCCTACTCGTTGCGCAAACATTAAGCAAAGCCCTAAACAAGGCTTTTCGTTCTA
>JAWXAS010000088.1:0-17606 GCA_034439635.1 Bacteroidota bacterium
TCTGCCGCTTTTTTAATCCTTTTTTACTTTTTTCGATAGATTTTTTTTCGCACTATTTTTAAACAAACTCAATAATAACAAGGCTTACAGAGTTTTTGAAGCTCGACTAGTTAAGGCACAAAAACTAATTCAGAAAAATCCTCAAAAAAAAATCCCAACATTTCTGCCGGGACCATTAAAATTAAACCTAACATCTTATTACTGTTCGTTTGGACTTAATATAAGTTCAATATCTCCATTTTTAAGAGACTTAACTTTATAGAACCATTTTACCAAAGGGTATTTTACGGTAAGAAGATCTCCTTTTACTTCATAGGTGTACTGAGAATCGCAATAGTGAGTTCCAGAATCTATTACGGTTCCTTGTGCATCCATTATTGCCGACTTAACAATGTAACAATAATTCATGTTGTTATTTCCTTCGAACTTAACATCAAATGGTGCTTTTGTAGCAAGTGTTTTACTTAACACAATGTTTGTTGCACCAAGATCTGCATTAGAATACCATTTGTTAGTCTTTAAAGCTTTCTCAGCGCTTTGCGAAACACCTGTTCCGCAAATTCCTGTAACCAAAGCAACCATTAAAAATATCTTTTTCATATGTTGTTGTTTTTTATTTTAGTAAAGTTACGTGTCCTGTTTTAGTGTGTTTTTTACCATCTAAAGAAGTGTAGTTGATCAAGTATGTATACACATCTTGTTTTACTTCACCACTTTTAAATGTTCCATCCCAACCCTTTAATTGATCATTAGATGTATATAGTTTCTCACCCCAACGATCAAAAATAATCATTTCCACTTTATTTAAACCTGTTCCGTAAACTAAGAACACATCGTTCTTACCATCTGCATTTGGAGTAAATACGCTTGGTATATAGATGTTGTGATCCTTTGTAACTTCAACACAAACCTCATCCACTCTTAAACAACCTTGAGAAGACACAGCTTGTAATTTATAACAACCAGAATTTTTAGGCATTATTTGAGTAACCGGACAATCTGCGCAAAATACCTCTTCACCTGAGATCCACTTAAGTGTACCTGTACCAGAACCATTTAAATACATTGGTTCATCAAGGTTAATGATCATATCTTCTCCTGCATTTACATCAGGTAATGGGTTTACTTTTACCTGAACTGTTGCCGTGCGAGTACAATTTCCATCTTGCGAAACCATTACTGTATATACGGTTGTAATATTAGGTTGAGCATATGGATCTTGGATATTTGCATTACTCAAACTTCCTGAAGGTAACCATTGGAATGTGTTAGCACCGCCAGAACTTAACTTAACCGATTCGCCAGCGCAGATGGTCATGTTTGCACAGGATGCCGCATTGATCGTAGGAACAACTTCCACTTGAATTTCTTTAGTTAGTGGACAGGTTTGTGTACCTAAAGCATTATATCCGGTTACAGTATAGTTTGTAGTTACACTTGGAGAAACAACTGCCGTATTTGCATTTGGGAAAGTCATATTTGTATTTGGAGACCACAAATAGAATTGCGCACCTGAACCAAATAGAGTTGAGCTAGTTCCAAAACATATTTTAGAGTTAGAAGTAGATAAATTAAATAACGGACGAGGAACCACAGCAATAGTAAGAGCTAATGTGCCCGAACAAATTCCATTTGAACCTATTAATGTATAAAGCGTTGTTACGGCAGGACTAGCAGTTACAAAATTTGAAGTTGTACTACTTAAACCGGTAGCAGGACTCCACTGATAGTTGTATGCGCCGTTTGCATTAATATTAGCTTTGTCGCCTTCGCAAATAAGTGTTTTATCGGCAACGGCCATTACATTTGGTAAAGGAATAACCGATACTTGCTGAATTGCTATAGCAGTACATGTATTTAACTCTCCAATTACCATATAATTTGTTGTCGTCATAGGATTTGCGATAACACTTGGACCATTGCTCATGTTCAACGAACTTGCAGGTGACCAAGTATAGTTTGTTGCGCCATTAGCATTTAACGCAAAAGCTGAACCTGCACAAATTGTTGCATTCGGTGCCAAGATAATTACCGTTGGATTAGGAGCCACCACAACCGTTGCTGTTTCGGTGATACTATTACAATTTAAACTTGTACCAACAACACTGTATACCGTGGTGATTGTTGGCGTAGCAATAACAGTAGCAGCTGTTGCTGAATTTAATGTATTGAAGGGATTCCATGCATATGTAGAAGCACCGCTTGCTACTAATGTTGCGCTTGTGCCATCACACATACTTGCAGATGTAACTGCAATAATTGGATTTGGAATTGAACCCACTGTGAAGGTTGCCATACTTGTACAACTTCCAATTGTTCCAATGATAGAACCTGTTCCAATTGGTTGATTAGGGATTGACGTTGCAATTACCTGAGAACCTGAAGTTGCATTAGGTGTAATACCGGTGATGCCGATCCATGTATAAGTAGTTGCACCAACTGCATTAATTGTAAGTGTATTTGCCGATCCATTAAAATTATTCATACACATGGTAGGACTGGTTGGTATTATTACCATGGTAGGTGTTGGATTTACAACAATAGCACATGTATTTGAAACTGTAATATTCATAGCATCTGTGATGCTGATGGAATAAATTGTTGTAGCGCCAGGGCATATATTATGTGGGCCTGCACCCGCACCAATATTTGGTGTCCAAGTGTATGTATACGGACCAGTTCCGCCATTTGCTGTTGCCGTAAGAGCAGCGCAATTACCCGAACAAATAGTTGGACTGTTTGCAATTACTTGAGGAGAACAACTAATAACACTTACTGTGTGTGTTAAAGTACTGCTTCCGCAAGCGTAAAATAAAATAAGATTAACCGAAAAGGTGCCTGTTGACGGATACGCGTGTGAAGGATTTGCTATAGCAGATGTATTTAAAGGCCCTGAACCCGGATCACCAAAATTCCATGAATAACTTGTAATAGCATTTGCCGCCGACGCACAGTTAACAACGTTAACCGTAGGTGATGTAAAATTAACGTTCAAACAATTTACAGTACTTGTTATAGGTGGTGGTGGTACTTGAAAATAGGTTGAAATAAAATTAGGTAAACCAGCACCTGCATTTTTTCCGTTTAAAGAAACACCTGCATCAACGAAATTACAACCAACACCAGCTACATTTGGACTATTAATAACGCCCAACCAGGGAGCTTGACTTCTTGACATATAAATTTTACCATCAGGGCCCATTTGTAATGCACCCACATTGTTTGCCGATGTACCAATAAGAACTGTAGAAGCAATAATAGCCGCAGGGCTACCAGCACAAAGATCGACCTGGTGAATTCTGTTTGGACTATACGTTCCAAAATAAATTTTTGAATTATCGCCCGAGAACTCAACTCCGTACGCTTGAGCAAAAGCAGGATTATTAATAGTTATAGGATTTGTAACAACACCTGAGCTTGGATTAAAATCGAGGATCTCTAAGAAACCATTAATATAAACACCATACGCTAATTTAGCACCGTTAAAAGAAGCCTTTAAATAACCAATTCCAGGACTTGGATTGTTTGATCCAACATTAGAAATAACCGGAACCGCATTTACACCGGCCGCAGTAACAAGGTAAGATCTGAACCCTGTAGTAAGATCATGACTTATTACCCAATAATCAACACCATTACAGTGTCTTACTGCTGTACATTTTTCTGTATTAGATTGATATAAGAAACTATTCTTTACGGTTACTGAACCATTTGTTGCACAAAGACTCATGTCGATCTCAGAATACCTGAATCCACCATTAGCTGTTGCAACCGAAAATAAAATATAAATATTCGGCGCCCCAGGTTTTGGAATAATAACACCCGATTGTGTTGATGAACCATTACCCAATAAACCTGTACCATTACACATTATAGCGTGTAATTTGTTCCAAACCGTTGATCCATCAGTATAAAATAATAAATTTCCGGCAGCGTCTGATATTGTTGCAACGCCTTCCAAGGTATTGGTCATACCATTTGTAACAGCAACCGGAGCTCCTGCACCAGGAAAATTAACTCCAGCACCATATCCAAAATACCAGTACCACGATTGACCCTGACCAACGCAATTTAAACTTGCAACTAACAGGAAAATTTGAAGTGTTCTTTTAATAAATTTCATTTCAGTAATTTTGATGATGCTAAAGTAGCTCAAGCAAACGTATAAAGCCCTCATTTTCAATAACTGTTAAGCTACATTCACTCAGTTGAGGGCATTACTTGTTAAAAATCGACGAGTTTTAACAAATTAGGGGGTGTTTTAGGCGCTTTTTTAGACGAATTATACAGAACAGCATTCAGCTAATCTCCGCTGTCGATTTGAATTCTTACTTCAAATTCTTCTGAAAACAGTTCAATTTTAACCGATTTAATGGCGTTAGTTTTTTTAGCTATTACTGTAAATTCCTTTTCAAAAAGATCTTTCATATAACGCATCACTTCGGGGTTTGCGCTTCCTTCCACACACAAAGCCGAAGTAAATTTCCAATCATTTCGCGATCGCTTACTACTTGATCCTGTTTTTTGAGTATAAAAAGCCATCTCGCTGCGTTTGCAAAATAGTTTTAACGCAGCTTCTATCACCTTCTGGATCTCCATATCGTTACCATTTTGCTCTACAGTAATTTTTGTATGGTTCCAACACAGGTCGCAGAACATTTTTTTTGTACGTATCATTTCGCTAAACCCATTCAAAACAAACGGCAAACGCTCTTGCCATCCATTAAATTTTTTAAACCTTAAAAAATTAATGATGAGATATAATAAAAGTAAGCCGCCGTAAATAGATAAACACATTACTGCAGTAGCCGACATGTTTTCAAAGAAAAACAAAGTACTTATACCACCGGGAATAATAATAAGGAAAATTAATTTTTGGAAACCACTAAAACGTGTGAGCTGCGTAAACACCAAATAGTCATATGGTTCATTTGGTGGAAATACTTTAGGAGGTGGTGCCTGCTCCTCCTCTTTATTATCCTTATTGGCCTTTTTTAAAATATCGCTAAGTTCTTTGTCCATTACATTATTTTACAATTTCATATTCAGGCTCTTCATCATGGCTTCGGTCATAATGCTTATGGTTGGCATTAGAGATCTTTCCGGTTACTTTATTTACCTCATAATACGAGTGTGTTGACCAATCATCCATTTCAACATAATAATAGGTTAGCTTTTCAGTGATCGTCATTCTATTTCCATCATCGATCTTGTTATCTTTTAAATGCCCAATCTCGTTGCTTTTGTTTATAGCGTCAAAAACGAACTGGATCTTCTTTTTTTCTTTGTTTGTGGATTTGTGATATGTTGGCTCATCACACTCTCCTTGAATACTTCCGCCGGTGCCACTTCCTGCCAAGGCCACCGAATAATTATTGTAATAACACGAACCGTCTATGAGTACAACCGAAAGAGCAAATTCAACTACCAGCTTATCTTTGTAAGCCTTAACAAAAATTCTATCATATCCCTTCGGATCTAATCCTTGCTCATACACCTTAGTTACAGCGAGCTTTATCAAAGAGTCGCGACCAAGTTTTTTTAGCGAGTCAATCTTATGTTTTAAATTATGATCTTCCTTGTTTTGTGAAAAAGTCACATTTGCAATGGAGCACATTAATAGGATGTAGATGATGTGCTTCATGTTGAACTATAGTTTAATTCCAATCACAGTAACATCATCTATCTGCTCAAGATCACCTTGCCAATCGGTAAATAATTTATCAAGTGTTTCTTTTTGCTCCGCCAATGGAAGCTCGAACATGCTAACGATGTGTTGTTTTAATTGCGACGACATGAATTTACGCCCTCTTGGTCCGCCAAACTGATCGGCATATCCATCGGTGAACATATAAATAATATCTCCTTTTTGCGCCATGATCTCGTGATGTGTAAAGGGTTTCATGCTCGAATAATATCCTACGGGTTGTTTATCACCTTTGTATTCAAACATTTTTACTTTGCCTTCTTTTGCAGAAACCAAACATGCCGAATTGTTAGCGCCTGAGAAATGGATCTTGATCATATCTTTCTCGGTCTTTTTAAAAATAGATACTAATGAAACATCCATACCATCCTTACCACCGGTTTCTAATTTATCGGGATTAAGAGCTTCAATAATGATCCGTCGGATCTCCTCCAATATCTCCGTTGTATCTATAAACGTTCTTGATCGCGAGATCTCATTGAGAATACTTATGCCTATCAAACTCATAAATGCACCCGGAATACCGTGCCCTGTGCAATCGGCACACACGATAAGAGTTCTATCAGGCATTTCAAACGCCATGTAAAAATCTCCACTTACAATATCACGTGGTTTAAATACAATAAAATGTTCTTTCAGTAATTTACTGATCACTTTATCGGATGTAATAAAACTTCGTTGAATACGACGTGCGTAATTGATACTATCGGTAATGTTTTGGTTCTTCTCAGCGATCTCCAAATTCAGATGTTGTAATGTTTCATTTTTTTCTTCAATGATCTCATTTTGCTTCAAGATCTGAAAATTGGCAGCTCTGATCCTAACGTAAGAATAAATTCCGGTTAAAATAATAGCAGCTATCAAGCCGTAGAACCACCAGGTACGCCAAAAAGGTGGTGCAATTTCAAATTTAAATACAACAGGTTCTTTGTTCCAAATACCCTCACCATTGTTTGCGTACAAAATAAATTCATAGTTGCCCGGAGAAATGTTAGGGTAGGATGCGTCGGTTTTATCTGAAAAGTGCCATTCCTTGTCAAACCCTTTGAGCATGAACTTGTACGATACTTTTTCGGGCGCCGTTAAACTTACACCAATGAAATTAAATGTGAGATAATTTTTATCGTAAGGTAATTCCAAGTCATAAGGAATATCTCCAGCACTTACCGAATCGGCATACTGATCCCAATCTGTTTCTCGGTAAAAAAGATCGATGTGTTTTATTTTGGTTATGGGCTCCAGCGTATTGTCGTTATCGTATTCTTGCTGATAGATCACAAAGCCTTTTGAGCAACCAACACAGATCTGATCGTTTTTATCAATAAGCATGCAGTTCTGATTACATACCTGACCTAAAAAACCATAATCGACATCGTAATAGTGCAACTTATGGTCACCATCAATATTTATCTTTACAACACCGCCCGATACACCTGCCCAAATATGTTGGTTATGATCTTTTACTATAGAATAAACATCGGGTGATGTAAGCGCTAATTTTGAAGTGATGATATCGAATTTACCATTTTCATTAACCAGGGCTCCAATACTCGTAGCAAGCCACATTTTATCGTTCTCATCAAAAATAATATTCTTTACGCGACAAACAGGTAAGCCATCTTTTTCGGTGTAATGCTTTACGGTTTTTCCATTGTAAAAGAACAATCCATCATCTGTACAAAACCAATAATTTCCTTTTTGATCCTGAACGATTTTGCTTACATAAGTTTTAGGTATCGCAATATCTGTACGTGGCTCAATTATACCATCCTTCAATTGCGCAACGCCTGCTTGAGTTCCAAGCAAAATATCGCCTTTATTATCTACCAGAATATCCACCACAGAATTCATTTTGTCTTCTTTATCCCGGCAATTGTATCGTTTAAATGATTCTCCGCTTGTAACAATTAAACCATTTGCTGTACCCATATAAAAAAACTCTTTTCCATCGTATGTAATTCCCCAGATCTCAGAAACACCCGCGGCCAGCTGTTTGTTAATATAGTTTTTTGTTTTTCCATTCTTCAATTTAGTTAAACCACGCTTTGTTCCTAACCAATATTCTCCATTATTGCTATTTTGATCTACGGCTTTTATCTCGTCGGCTAAGAGACTATCTTTTGTTGTGTAAATATAAAAGCGCTCGCTGGCTAATTTGGAAACACCCCCCTGATCGGATGCGAACCACATGTTAGATTCTCTATCTTGGAATATATCCCAAATACTATTGTCAACTAAGCCATTCTGCTTTCTGAATACTGTATAAGTACCATCTTTTTTTCGCTTGATCAATCCATGACTTGTACCGATCCATAACGCATTGTTCCTGTCTTTAAAACAGTTGTAATACGTTATAGTTGTATCCATATTTGCAGGATTTATGAGGTCGAATTTACCATCCACAAATTCAAATAAGCCTTCACCGGTAGAGAACCAAATGGTATTGTGACCAACTTCCGTTACTGAAAAGACCATATCATTACTTAATCCATCCTTTGTTGTGTAATTGAGTGTTATGTTACCATCGTTCTTAAAAACACCACCACCCAAACTACTGCACCACAAATTTCTTTGGCTATCTTTCATAACACGAAAAATAGCAGAAGTATCGAGCTTTGCATCTATTTTCAATTTACCACAAATAGAATCTTTAAACGTTGAAATGCCTCTGCTTGTTCCTAATAAAGCAACGCCATTTTCATCAAACATGATAGAGAATACACGGTTATGACTTAAGCCATCTTTGGTTGTGTAATTTTTAAAACGTTGCGATTTTGATTTGGCATGTATAAATGGGTCAAACACAGAAAGGCCATTATTAGTACCAATAAGAATTCGACCCTTTTTATCTTTTGCAATTGAAAAAACCACATTGTCAGCTAAACCATCCTTAACGGTTATGTATTCACTTGACTTACCATCAAATTTTGTGATCCCACCTCCGCTTGTTCCAAACCAGATAACACCATCGTCCCCCTGAAATACTGTAAGAACTTGTTCGTTAGATAAACCATTATTGATAGTTAAGTTTGAGAACGGGTAAGTTTGCGCGTTGACATAAAAAGTCAACAACAAAAACAGAGTACAAACTAATTTACAAAGGTACTTACCCATTGATAGACGCCTTTTTAAAGGCGCATCTAAATTAGACATATTGTAGGATATATTACACACATATAATAAAAAACGCCCGAAATGAATAATTTCGGGCGTTTTTTTGAGTGACCTTTTTACTGTTCTACGATCTTTATAACATCTGTTTTATTACCAACAGTTAATTTTACAAAATAAATTCCTGTGCTATAATTCAGTTTTTTAGCACTGAAGCTATACGTATGTGTGCCTGCTTGTTTTGTGCCACTATCAAGCGTTTGGATCTTTGCACCAAGCACATTATATACTTCTAGTTTAATATCGTCTGATTGAGGTAAATTCAATACGATGTTAGAATTCAATGTGTATGGATTTGGATAAGCCGTCATAAAACCACCCTCTGAATTTTTAAGTTCCTTTACGTTAATTGCAAAGTTGAACGGATGGATAGAATCTGTACCTACAGTAAAATCTAAACCGGTAACTGAAGCTGTGCCGCTTACGTTAAAGCTATAAGTTCCTGTCATGTGCATTCCAGGAATATCTACAAATAATACGTAACCTCCATTTTCTAATGAGCCTAGATTAAACTCACCATTGCCATCTGACACCATGGTGCGAGCGGTACTAGAACCAGGATTACGTTTTACAACAATACCTACACCCGGAATTGGATTGGATGCCATGTTTGCATGAGCGCTACGTTGAATACCTAAATTAAGGTTCAATTGCCCATGAATATTATTTGTACCACTTGGTGTTTGGTGAGATTTCACGTGGATCTTATGGCCAGGTGAAGTTAATGTTGTTGTAATGATAGATGTTGCATCGATCCAATTGGTTGTATCGCCAAAATAGGTGATCAATGCATTTGGATATACAGAAGGTGTTGGACGAATTGCAATACGATATTCTCCGTAAGGAATGCTGTCGAATTTATAATTTCCACTTGCGCTAATTTGAGCTTTTGCTAAAATATCTTGACGCGCAAAATTTGAATTCTCACGGTATAAATATGCCTCGCCGCTTGCAACAGGAGTTGCCTCAGTAGTGCTTGTATAAACTGTTCCTGAAATTGAACCAAAATCAACAGGCAACGTGTACCATCCATAAGTTATGTTTGAATTGGCAGAGTTTGCAGATAAATACATTAAATAGGCCGAACCAAATGTATTGTTCCTAAAGAAATGGTATACAAATGAATTATTGGGGATATTAGTAAAGTAAGCATAATTACCATTGCTCAACCAATCAACAAATACACTATCAATTGTTGCGTGCGATTCTTTAATACAAGCAACATTGTTATATGTTCCATTTGGAATTTTTAAAGTTCCCCAAGAAGTGTACGTTAATGTTTTGATCTTTCTATTTTTGATCTTTATTTTTTGCCCACCATAATTATTGGCAAAAACCAAAGATCTTACCGTATCAGTATAAGAGTCGAGATAGCTGATCAAGTTTGGTGCATAAAATTCTTGAGGATAACTTACTATAGTGGAATCAAACATGCTTTTTATACAAAATCCACCTTGGCTAAACAACCCATCATAATTTACCTGCCAATAGCCATAAGTTGAATCAGAAGGATTCTTAAATGGCGTTCTTATGAACGTAGCATGTGTGGCTGTTGGAAAATAATTAAAATAAGGCGTTGCCGCCGGGTCAATAAATTTAAAACTGAAGGTGTCTACAATGTTTGTGAATTGCCCATTAGTGGTTCTATAATCCCAAACCATATTTTGTCCCATCGCCGGAACAGCAATTGAATTAAAGGTGGTATCCCAAACTTGCTTGATAGATGTATTCCTAACAGGGAAATAAGTTCCTGCAATAACCGGAGGAGTTGGTGCTTGAGCAACAACCGAAGTTGATAAGGCTAAAGTCAAAAAGGTAATTAATTTTTTCATTCTAAAATTAGTCTTGTTTTATTCTTCTATCAATTTAATAACGTCTGTTTTATTTCCTACAGTAAGTTTTACAAAGTAAATACCCGAACTGTAATTTAATTTTTTTGCGCTAAAGTTATAGGTATAAGTTCCTGCTTGCTTCATGCCTTTATCAAGCATTTGAATTTTTGCTCCAAGCACACTGTAAACCTCAAGAGTGATATCATCTGATTGCGGTAAATTAACTGCAATGGTTGAATTTAAAGTGAAAGGATTAGGATAAGCACTCATAAAACCACCTGCAGAATTTTTAAGTTCTTTTATGCCAATAGCAAAATTAGACGGATGAATTGAATCGGTTCCTGCAGTATAATCTAAACCACTTACAGTTGAAGTTCCACTTACGTTAAAACTATAAGTTCCTGTCATGTGCATACCAGGAATATCTACAAATAATACATAGCCTCCATTCTCTAATGTTCCTAAGTCAAACTCTCCATTGGGATCGGTTACCATGGTACGAGCGGTGCTTGAACCAGGATTACGTTTTACAACAATACCTACACCCGGAATTGGATTTGATGCCATACTTGCACTTGCACTTTTTTGGATTCCAAGATTTAACATTACCTGACCATGCAAATTATTTGTACCAACCGGTGGTTGATGAAATTTCACATGGACCTTATGAGCTGGTGAAGTTGTTGTAGTAGTAATGATAGAGGTTGCGTTGATCCAATTGGTTGTATCACCAAAATAGGTGATTAATGCAGTTGGATATACAGAAGGTGTTGGACGAATTGCAATACGATATTCTCCGTAAGGAATACTATCAAAATTATAATTTCCGCTTGCATCTAATTGCGTTTTTGCAAGAATATCATTTTTTGTAAAATTTGATTTCTCACGATACAAATAAGCTTCTCCACTTGTAACTGGAGTTGCTTCTGTAGTGCTTGTAAAAACTGTTCCTGAAATCGAGCCAAAGTCAACTGGTAAAGTGTACCATCCGTAATCTACCGTTGTTCCGCTATAATTTCCTGCCATGTACGCCAACAGGTTTGAACCAAATGTATTGTTTCTCATAAACTGATAATACGTTCCTTGATTGGTTTGTGGTGGACCTACATAGGTGTAAATTTGGTTGCCTCCCCAATCAACAAAAATACTGTCAATCTTTTTACTTTTTTCTACTAATAAAGCAACATCATTATACGTGCCATTTGGAAGTTTTAATGTTCCATATCCTGCATAGTTACTGTATTTAGTCTTCTTTGTTTTGATCTTTGCTCTATAACCCATGTTATTGTAATTAACAGCATAGCCTACTGAGTAACTCGTGTCGTAGAAAGATGAAAGATATCCTCCTGAAAGTGGTGCATAAAATTCTTTTTTAGTGTTTATCAACGAAGAGTCTATTTGTGTTTTCACATTATATCCTCCAAGCCAGAACATCCCTTGATAATTTACCTCCCAAAAAATATACATAGAATCTGCTAATCCGCCTAATGGATTGCTAATGTATGTAACATGTGTGGCACTTGGATAAAACGGTGCATACGAAGATGTTGAAGGAGCTAAAAATTCATAATCTGTAGTATCAAGTGGATTTGTGAATTGCCCGTTTGAAGTACGGTAATCCCACACTTTATTTTGCCCGGTACCCGGAACCGTTAAACTGTTGGTAGTAATATCCCATACTTGCTTGATTTTTGTATTTACTACAGGAAAATAAGTAGCTTCAATAACAGGACCATTTTGCGCAAGAGCACCAAACGCTGAAGCGATAAGAATAAAAGTAAAAAGTTTCTTCATTTTTAATTCGATTTAAATATGTTTATTTTTAATGCTTTACCCTATTAGGGCAAGCAAGCCCAAATTTAAATCAAAAAACTATAAAACTAAAATTTTTTGGTGGGTAAGTGCTGTTTTTCAACAATTTAGCTTAAAGTCGCTCGAATCAAGGACTTTAAGGTTAAAAAGCTCTGTTTTTAACCAAAAAATGACCTTAAGTTTACAATTCAGGAGGGTAGAAAAAGTTAAAAGCGGCATTTCTCTTCAATTTACCGGTCAAATTCCAAACTGGCAAATATCAGATACCTTCGAAGCTATTAAGCCGAACAAAAAAAATGAATACTTTTATTCTTCAATTTAGAAACGAGTCTATTTAGGTAAGTGATCAAGTCAACGGCAAAAAAACTATGCATTATATTATGGCTGATCTATTTCAGCAACGCAACTTTTGCCCAAAAAGCTATCGACGATTTTACAGGTAAATGGAAAGCTCCTAAAGGTGCCATTATTATTGTTACCAAAACTACTGAAGGCTTTATTGGCAAAACAGAAGCAGAAGATGTATTGGTTTTGAAAGATGTGAGGTTCACTAATAATAAATGGACGGCCATTGTAATGAATCCAAAAGAAAATTTAATTGCCAAATGCGAACTGGTACTACAAACAACTAAACTAAAGATCATTGCCAAAAAAGGCATTTTTCATAAAACACTTTATTGGGTTAAGCAGTAACCGGCTTTTTTATTTTTTTTGACTCCATTCTTTAAACGATTTTTTCAACATATTTAAAAAAGATGCACTTGGCTGCGCGCCCGAAACAGCATATTTGCGGTCGAATACAAAAAACGGAACACCCGTTACACCTATTTGTTGCGCCTCCTGAATATCCGCATTTACCTCATCTGTGTACTTGGTAGAATTTACAACATCTGCTACTTCATTTTCATCCAAGCCAATTTCTCTTCCCAAGGCTATTAAAGTTGTAGGATCACTCATATCCTTTCCTTCCATAAAATAAGCTTTAAAAAAACGTTCTTCAGCCTCATCACCTAAGTTATGCTTTTTAGCAAATTGAATCAACCGATGGGCATCAAACGAATTTGCTACCACAGCTTTATCATAACTATAGGTTAAGCCAGCTTCTTTAGCCATTTGAACCACATTTTGATGCATAGCAACAGATTCCTCTAAACTCATTCCTTTTCTTTCAGCCAAATATTGGTAAGCACTGAGCTTACTTGCCGGCTTAGGTAAGTTTGGGTCTAATTGAAAGCTGTGCCACTCCAATTCAATTTTATTTGAATCGGCAAATTGAAGTAGTGCTGATTCGAAATGACGTTTACCAATGTAACAAAACGGACACATTATATCCGACCAAACCTCGACCTTCATTTTTGTTTCTGTACTCATCTCTTTTTTTGTTTCGTTACGAACTGATTTTTTTAATTTAGTTTGCGCAAAACACGATCCATTTAATAAATACAACAAAAGGGCTATTTGCGTCAAATACTTCATCGTGCAAATTTACAATGAAATAAGTAAAAATAATAATCCATCTAATGCGAAGGGCAATTACAAAAGTCTTCATCAAACCAAAAAGGCATTAATTATGCAACTTATATCACAAATGATGTAAGTATTGCTAGTTGCAATTCATGGAACTTTGATGGTAATAACTTTAATCAATACTTTGTTCCAACTAAAATTATAATACACCATGAAGCCGATTAACCTAGTAACCATTGTTGACAACGACCCGATATTTGCATTCATTGAGAAGAAAATTTTGGAAGAAACCAATCTTGTAAATCAAATTCGCATATTTAATAACGGACTAAAAGCGCTCGACTTTATTAAGTTGAACGCCAAAAAACGTGAGCTGCTCCCTGATATCATTTTGCTTGATCTCAACATGCCCGTAATGAATGGATGGGAATTTTTAGACGAATACATAGGCGTAAAACATACACTCGAAAAAAAGATAACAATTTATGTGGTTGCACACTCTTTAACGGATACGGATAAAGAGCGCATCAACAATATAAATGAAGTAAGTAATTTTATTATTAAACCAATGACGAAAGAGAAATTTGAAAAAATTGTAAAGGCTTTAAAAGACAAGTCGAACAGTTTAAATAAAATTTAAAAGAGTTAAACCTAGCACGTAACAAGCTCTTCTTTTAAATCAATTCAAACATGAAATGCTTCGTAGTGTGAGAGTGAGGTTTATTTAGCAGTCTTATAACATAGTAATTTTCTTGGTTTCTTTTCTTGCTTTTTCTCTAAAAGTTCATCCAGATATTGGAAAACCAATTCAATGTTCCTTGTAATATTATCGTTTTTTTCTTTATTTTTTCGATAGCCAAACGCAACTCGGTATTATAAATTAAAGCCTGCCTTACTTTTGTGAAACCTCGTATTATCTGAATATTTACAGCAATAGCTTTTTAATACACTCGAAAGCATTGCAACACCCATCTCGGTAAAAGCCATCGGTGCGTATCTAGAGCCTCCCCGACTTGAAGTCCCACATTGCGACCTTGAAGATTTGTGATATTGTGATGTGAAATAAATTACACAAACACGGATTAGCCAACGCCACTAACTATTCACAAAATCCTCGCTGGCTGGTCTTAAATTATTTCTTCCGAAGCATTGCAAATAAGAAGTGTTCGGAACATGAATTTTTTGACTTTTTCACCAAACTATGTTTATTCAAAATATTTGATTTTACTCAGTTTTTAATATAATTGCAAATAACAAAACAATAACAGTTTAAGGTTCCGAAAACTCTTGATTGCAAATGCAGCGGAGCGGGTAAGTTTAATTTGCTATATTTATGTCTTGTGCATCCACATAAATATCCGTTCCGGTTTTATTTTTTTCTTTCTTTTACTTACACTTCCCTTTCGCATTACATCTCAATCGCAACTTACCGATAGTTTACTAATATTTAAAACTAAGGAACTTGATATAAATAAAAATGAAAGTCGCAGTCCTTACACTCTTGCCAAATCTCTCTCGGAAGGTATTACTGATGATACAGAAAAATTTAGTAAGCTTTTTGGCTGGGTAGCTCATAATATCCGGTATAATTACAGAGCTTATTTTTCGCCAGGTGGAACTTACTCATGTGTTAGATCTATTTTAAAACATCGATCGGCAATTTGCGTTGGGTATGCCGAACTGATGGATAGTTTGTGCTTTTACTCAGGCATTCCAAATGTTTCAGTTTATGGCTATTCTAAAGATGAATTTTTTGATCCCCACGATTCTTTATATATAGACAACCATGCTTGGAACGCCGTAAAATTAAACGGACTTTGGTATGTTTACGATGTTACATGGAGTAATGGTGTGCCGCAATTTACACTTAACGCTTTTAATAGATGGAAACTCAAAGTACTTAATAAGGCTGAAATAAAATATAAACTTAAAAAGATTCCCAAACGAAGACGTTTCTTTGAAAAAGATGATTGCGGAAATGAATACAACAGCCCTGCCTTTTATCAAAAACAAAAAGCATTCAACAAATTCTATCTTTGGTTCATTCGTTACTTTAACGTAAAATATAAACTTAAGTATACAAAAGCGGTTACTTCTGACTATTACTTAACGCAACCTGAGGTTTTTGCCATCACACATTTTCCGGATGATGCCATTTGGTCTCTATTGCCCAATTATACCATACAAAAATTTGAGAATGACAGCGCCGTTTATTTTTTGCACGATAGTGTTTATAAACAACAAGTGCGCGAAGGCAAAGAATGCAAAGCTTGTGATGAATATTTTGAAGCCGATCAACAACAGCGAAATCTTATTTTAAAGAACGAGAGTTTTAAATGCAATGCAAAAAATTACTTTGTACAAAGTTTATGCGATCATAAAAGCGGAGATCATTATATTTCTTTAGCAGCAAGCGCCGCAGATTCCGACGTGGTGGTTAATTATATTGATACAGCTCTCACTTATTATAACCTATCAAACAAAGAACTGAAAAGCACAAAAACAAACATTATTAAAGAGTTTAAACAACTTACGGTAAAGAATTTAAAAAAGAAAAATATACTATTGGTAGATAATCTATTTAATCGAAGTTTTGTTAGAGGCAAAGTACGCTCAACGCTCGAAAACAAACGGAAATTTTATAGAATGTTGCGCCGTTCGGTAACACTTTCAAAAATTTACAGAAGAAAAAAGAAGAATCTTTATGGTATAAAAGCAAAGGTGCCAAAGCAAACCCCTTTAAACAACCAAAGGGTAATAGAAAATATTCTAGAGAAATTGGAAAGCAAGAAAGTAATTATTGATTCGCTAAGAACCATGAAAGATACTCTGATGACTTCTTACAATAAAGAGATTAGAGATCTTTCGCTTAATATTTGGCAAGAGATATTAAAACATGATACACTTTTTAAACCACTTGAAAAATGTATTCGTTTAAGAAGACAAATGATAGACGATTATAAAAAATTGATTGTTGATCAACGAAACCAACTCTCGTACACCCAAATATTTTATTCGATGATTTTAAAAAGCGGGGTTTACGGCCCCGCTAATAGAGTAAATATTGGCTTTTATAAGATCATTAAAATTATTGATCAAAAAAATTCTTTAGAAGCAGAATGCCTCAAATTAAAACAAAGTTTAGTGAAACAAGGCGCCTTAAGCGTTAATGAATTTGAAGTTTACCAAGATGATATTGCCTCGCGCCGACCTCAGGATTATTGTTGGATACGAAATTACCTACCTTATATTACATCAAACTATAAAGGCTTTGAAAAGTTAAGGGGTCTCCAGAAGAATATTTTTGGTTTAATAGGTATTGAGAACCATATCGAACGCATGCGGTATTATTATTTAAATAAAGAATATTTACGAAGAGACCGAAAGCATAAAAACATTGTGGCAAATAACAAATCGCTTGCCAGCAAAAAAATGAACAAAGCCATTAAACGAAAAAGAAGTATTCTTAAAAAGAAAATGAAGTAGTTTTTGAGGATGGAGATAGAAACGTACACGGATTAAAAATCCGCGTGAGTTTGGGTGGGGAGGTAAACTAATGTCTAATTGGTCGTCCCTCAAAAACTCTGTAAGCCTTGTTATTATTGAGTTTGTTTAAA
>JAWXAS010000089.1:0-14028 GCA_034439635.1 Bacteroidota bacterium
GCGCAGACCCCGCAGTGCGACAAACATAGCAAAGGACAAACAAGCTTGAAGTGATAGCCCGATAAGGCGCCCAAATAATAAAAATACTTTTTGAGGTTCAACTAATTAGTAAGCATAACTTTTTGAATATAGCTTTTATCATTTTGAAGTACATTTATAAAATATACTCCTTTAGGTAAGTCCTTAAGGTCTAGTTTAATTTGAGATCCGAAATATGTTGATTTGAACACACTATTTCCTAAGGTACTATAAATTGTTATTTCAGTGTTTGCTCCATCATTTAATCTAATATTAAGAACATCTTTTGTTGGATTTGGATATAACAAAATATTTAAATCTAAGTTAGATTTATTAATTCCAGTAACATCTGCAGGTTTGTACTCAAATGCTCCAATATCTATATTACTTCCTGTAACACGAGCATTTCCTGCATAATCGATTGCAAGAGGTAAACAACTAACTGTATTGCCCTGATCAATGCACATTGAGCTAGGTGCTAGTTGAAAATTTGCAACCGTTGCATCTACGGTATAATTGTTATTTGCCGTGGGTAGTAACATGCCCGGATTAAGTCCATATTTATTAGTTGATAAATTTCCAGTGAAATTTGGCGGGAGGCTCCATTGATCGATCTGAGAACCCACATTAAGAGAAAAATTATTTGGAAAAAAATTATTCTCAATCTTAACCGTTGGAGGTGGTGAGTAAATGACCTCCGATAGTGCAAAAATATAATTTGTAGAATCAACATTTCCAGCAGCCGCCTTTGAATAAAACAAATTATTTTTAATTAAAATATTTCCGGCAAAACGCACAATAACAACATTCGCATTAGTAGGTGCCAAAAGAGAAGAGTTATTGATAAAATGATTATTAGAGATCTCTCCATACGTATATTCTGTACTAATACCAGCCCCTGCTAAATACCTATTATAGTTGTTGGCAATAATATTATTTCTTACGTGAAAGTAATTCCTATCATTGGGCCCCCTTATAGTAAGTACTCCTCCTAGATGCGAACAAGATGTGGCCGGTAAATAATTATTGCATATTAAATTATTATCGACTTCAGTCTTTCGTGCAGTCAATATAAAAATGGGATCTCCAAAAACATTTTTAGATATTTTATTCTTTGTTATTATAAGTTGTTTACTAGACGTGTCGCAAAAGGCAATAATTATGCGGCTTCCGTTGGCTTTACCTACATTATTTGTTATGGTATTATTATATATTGTAAACTCCCCGTTTATAATTGAAACGCAAGCAATTAGATCACCGTAAATAGTGTTGTTATTAAATATGCAATTTTGCACTTGTACAACACCCTTATTATTATTAACACTTATGCCAGCATTCGCAGAACTTTTATAATTGGATATGTTACAATTTTGTATTTGGATCGTATCTTGGGTATCATTGGTTATGAAACTCATTATGCTTCCATCATTAGAATTTTGGAATGACCCTCCGATTGCATAATGTGTTCTAAAATGAGTAAAGTTAGTGTTCAATATTTTTAAATTTTGCTCTGAATAAATAAAGTAGCTCAATTTAGTTGTACCGTCTTTGATATTACAGAAGTCAAATACTGAGTTATTATGTAAAGATGTAGAGTAAGGATAAAATCTAAATCCTCGCCAAGAGCCTCCATATACTGAATTGGTATCACTCCAGTTTAAAGTATCTTTTGCCTGAAATATGATGGGATTGCTAGAAGTACCCTTAGCTATCAGTTGTCCAAGAACATCAATGCCTGTGAATTCTTTAAATTTGATAACAACTCCAGGATCTATTGTTAATGCAGTTCCTGTAGGTATTGCAATGTCATTCATTACAATGTACGGCGAACCCGCAAGATTCCATATGCCGGAAACGGTGTTTGATGTGATTGTTGTTTGTGAAGTTAGTGTGCCTGAGCAGAGGATTAATAATAAAATACGTATTTTTTTCATTGAAGTGGAGATTTGCACATAAAACTAATTATTAATTCACTTACTAATAATAATACTGCTCAAATGTCGAAATCAACTTATACTAAGCGCCTTCCCAATGAGTGAAGTAAACAAGATTATTGTGGTTATCCACAAAAAAAATCATGCTTGTATATTTTACAGGCCATAGCAGCTAATCCAAATGTAAACTTATGGAGATGTTGGTGTTGTATTCCTACCTTAATTTTGACAGTATTAATTTAGTTATTTTCATTATAGTAGTTGACGAAACTACCGTGGAAACCAAGAAGATGATGAAACAGAATTAAGGAAAAACTTTATATAAATTTTAAAGGCTTTTTGAATTAAATTTCAGGAGGCTTTTTCCATTTCAACAAAACCCTGTTTAAAACCCAATTTGGAAATAGCTATAAATTATAGTATCTTTATGCTATAAATTATAGTAATGAGCAAAATATCAAGCAATATCAAGTTCTTAAGGCAGCTCAAAGGCTTGTCACAAGAACAACTGGCCGATGAACTGAGCGTAACGCGAAGCCGTATTGGCGGATACGAAGAAGGAAGGAACGAACCTCCTATTAATCTACTTATTGGTCTTTCGGAATTCTTTCATATTGCTATTGATGCTTTAGTAAGAGGCGATCTTCAAAAAACAAACTTAGATGGTTTAATGAAAGTTGGAAAAAACCGTATCCTCTTCCCTATTCTATTAGATAATGATGGTAATGACATGGTAGAACTTATTCCTTTAAAAGCCAGCGCAGGTTATTTAAAGGGTTATGCCGACCCGGATTACGTGGAGCGATTACCAAAAATGCAATTACCTTTTTTACCTGCCGGAAAACATCGCTCATTTCCTATCAAAGGCGATAGCATGCCGCCTTTACGCGACGGGTCGTATGTTATTGGAAAATACGTTGAAAGGATTGAGGACATTAAAAGTGGGAATACTTACGTTATTGTTACAAAAGATGATGGTCTTTCGTACAAACGCCTCATGAACGCAAATAAAAAAGAAGGTACCGTTGAATGCCATTCGGATAACAAAACCTACCCGATGTATAAAATAAAGCTTAATGAGATCCTTGAACTGTGGGAATACACTTGCTCTATCAATATGCACCAGTATAAAGAAGACGAATTGAATTTGGACAGCATTATGAATATGCTCAAGAGTTTACACGTAGAGATTGAACAGATCAAAAGGAAGTAGCCAAACACTTCGCCTTAGTTGAAGCGCTTTACGTTTTTTGCCACTAATTAACACTAATGGCTGTACCTAAATTACTGCAATCAACTTCACTAATCTGTAGGTACTACTTTATATAATACAATTTACGTCTTGATTAGTGGTAATTCGGGCAATTGGTGGCTAAAAAAACCGATGGTTGTTAATTTCTCTCTTGATAAAATAACATTCTTTATCAATTTCAAGGGGCTTTCGTGGGTAATTTTACTTTGTGAAAAAATTCATCTCATTTTTTATTCAGGGCTTGATCTTATTCATCCCCATCATTATCACTCTGGCAATTTTATTTAAACTTTACGATTTCTTTTCAGGGATATTCTCGTTTTTTGGTATCGTAGAAAATTCAATTTTAAATACCATTATTGGATTAGCTATTACCGTTGGTGCTATCACCATAATGGGTATGGTTGGATCTACATTTGTATTTACGCGTTTCTTTAGCATTTTGGAAGATAAATTGGAGCATGCGCCTTTTGTTCGACATATTTACGCGCCAATTAAAGATTTTACAAATGCTTTTATGGGCAATAAAAAACGGTTTAATAAACCGGTTTTAGTGGTTACTAACCCTCAAGCTAATATTGAAGAGCTAGGTTTTTTAACCTGTGAAGACCTTAAAGAACTCCATATTAAAGATAAAGTAGCTGTTTATCTACCTTATTCTTATTCATTATCCGGCAGATTGATCATTGTATCAAAAGATCAAATAAAACCTCTGGAAGCAAACGCATCTGAAGCCATGAAGTTTGTTATAAGCGGTGGCGTAACCGATGTTGAAGAACATCATTAATCTTTTGTAAATTAGCTGATATTACGTGTCGCACATTTTAAACATAAAAGAAGTTTCTAAAAATTATTCTAGCAACAAAGCTTTGAATAATATCACCATTGATATTCCGCGTCAAAGTATTTTTGGATTATTAGGCCCCAATGGTGCAGGTAAAACATCTCTCATTCGCATCATTAATCAAATTACCGGTCCTGATACCGGAACCATTATTTTCAACGGAGAAAAATTATCTCAAAAACACATCGAAAAAATTGGTTACTTACCCGAAGAAAGAGGTTTATACAAAAAAATGGCGGTGGGTGAACAAACTTTGTATTTGGCGCGGTTAAAAGGCTTAAGCAAAGAAGAAGCAAAAAAACGTTTGCTGTATTGGTTCGAGAAATTTGAAATGCAGGGTTGGTGGAAAAAGAAAATTGAAGAGCTCAGTAAAGGGATGCAACAAAAAGTGCAATTTATTGTTACTGTATTGCACGAACCTGAATTATTGATATTAGATGAGCCTTTTAGTGGCTTTGACCCTATTAACGCACAATTGATAAAGAACGAGATCTTAGAACTTCGAAAAAAAGGATCAACAGTTATATTCTCAACGCACAACATGGGAAGTGTGGAAGAGCTTTGCGATAATATTGCTTTGATAAACAAAGCAGAAAAAATATTAGACGGTTCGGTAAAAGAGATCCGAAAAACATTTCGCACCAACACCTATAAAGTTTCTTTCAAAGGGAATATTATTGGTTTTACAAATGCTTTATGGACGGGTGCCGAAATTTTAGATAAACAAACCGAGGAAGATGTTCATACCATCACCGTAAAACTTTTAAATAATGTTACTTCCAGCCAAATGTTACAAGCCGTTTTACCAAACTGCGAGATTGTATCTTTTGCAGAGATCATCCCAAGCATGAATGATATTTTTATTCAAAAAGTAAGCGAAGGGAATATGATAGCGGGTACAAAAAGCAATTATACAGAATGAGTAAAGTAAGATTAATAATAGGTAGAGAAATAAAGTCGAAGTTAACCAACAAGACCTTTATTATAATGACCTTTTTAACGCCACTTATTTTTATTGGCGCTTTGATTTTGATCTTCTGGACCTCAATGCCTGAAAAAATAGAGCAGAATATATTGGTATTAGATGAGACCGGCATCTTTTCTCAAACTTTACGGGGAAATGATTTTGTTGCCCTTAATTTTTCTGATAAAAAAATAGAAGAAGCTCAATCAGAATTTCAAAAGTCGAATTACACAACTATTGTACACATATTGAAAGGAAGTGATGGAAATATTATTCCTAAAGCACGTGTGTTTTTTAAAAAAAATCCGGGCCTTGCATTTAGAACCTATTTAAAGAACGAATTGGAACGAATTTATTATGAGCAAAAGCTAAAAGCAAACAACATTGATCCAACTATTATTGCAAGCGCTCACCAAACCGTTGAAATAGAATTAACAAAGGTTGATGAAAATGGAAATGTAAAGAACTCTGATAGCGTTCAGCTATTTTCATTCGCCATGGGCTTAATCATGATGTTATTTATTTTACTTTATGGGATGATGGTTTTTAGAAGTGTAATGGAAGAAAAAACAAGCCGTATTGTAGAGGTTATTGTATCGAGTGTAAGGCCTTTTCAATTAATGATAGGAAAGATAATTGGCATTGCTATTGTTGGCATTATTCAATTTACGGTTACTGCCATTATCACTTCGGTACTTGCCATGGTTCTTTCGAATATTTTCATGAAAGACATGCTCGATATGAAAACAAAATTTGATTCACAAAATCAAATGGTAATGAAAATGGGAACTAATGCAAACCTGGCAGTTGTTGATGATTTTAAGGACAATCAAAAAATGTTTGAAGCACTTGATCAATTGAGTCAAATAAATTTTGCCGAAGTAGCTATTTATTTTGTTCTGTTCTTTATTGGCGGATATTTGTTTTATAGCTCTTTACTTGCGGCTATTGGCAGTGCGGTGGATTCCGAATCAGATTCACAGCAATTTATGTTCCCTGTTATGGTCCCACTCATGATCGGTTATTTTTTAGCTATTAAAATTATGATAAGCCCCGAATCAAACGCCGTGATCATTGGAAGTTTTGTTCCGTTTACATCTCCTATTGTAATGATGGCTCGCTTACCTCAAGGAGTGCCAACCTGGCAAGTACTTGTTTCGTTGGGAATTTTATATATTTCCTTTATCGGAACGGTTTGGCTTGCCGGAAAAATCTATCGTACAGGTATTTTAATGTATGGCAAAAAAACAAGTTGGAGAGAGATTTTAAAGTGGCTACGTTATTAATTATGAATTATAAGTGTTGAATTTTGAATTAACCCAATTCAAAATTTATAATTCAACATTCAAAATCATTTCCCTCTTCCTTGGATGACAATTAAAACCGTGTGAATCAAAATTTTAAAATCGAGCAACAAACTCATATTCTCGATATAAAGAATATCAAATTTCAATCGTTCGATCATCTGATCTACATTTTCGGCATACCCGTATTTTACCTGGCCCCAACTCGTAATGCCTGGCCTTACTTTTCGTAAATGTTTATAATGTGGTGCGCGTTCAATGATCTGCGAAATATAAAAAGCTCGCTCGGGCCGCGGACCAACAATGCTCATGTCGCCTTTTAAAACATTCACAAATTGTGGTATCTCATCCAATCTAACTTTTCTCAAAAATTTTCCAAACTTAGTTACCCTAGCATCGTTCTCTTTCGATAGTTGTGGCCCTGCCTTTTCAGCATCCAAGTACATTGTTCTAAATTTTATGATATTAAATGTTTCGCCGTGAATTCCAATTCGTGGTTGCATAAAAAATGCTGGGCCTTTTGAACCGAAGCGAATAATTATAGCAAGGATAATATACAACCAACTAAAGCATACCAAAGCAAAAATAGAAAAAGTTACATCGATAAAGCGCTTCATGGCAATTTGCCAATCGGGTATCTGTGAATGTTTAATTTCAATAAGCGGTGTTCCCAAAATGGTTGTCATTTTTACATGACCACTTAAAATATCGTACATATCAGGAATTACTTTAATGATTACGCCAAGATCGGCCAGATCATTCACCATTTGCTTAAGGTGTTCGTGCTCCCAGCTTTCCAAAGCAATAATTACTTCTTGTACATTATTTGTTTTGATGATCTCAGGGATCTTAGTGTAATCTCCAAGGTAGCCAAGCTTTTGTTTTAAAATATCGGAATAGCCATTCTTTCCTTCAATGCGCACAAACCCTATTAACTTATTGCCAATTCCTTGTTTAAGAGAGGTGATCTCATTATAAATTTTTAGAGCGTTCTCATTACTTCCTAATATAATAGTTTCAAAACCAAATTTCTTAGAATGGATCTTGTAATTGATATAGCTTGAAAGAATTAAACGTGAAGTAGCCGTGAAAATAAAATGGAAAGAAAAAAGCACAGCATATAGTTTGTAATAGCTCCTGTAATTGGCTACATTATCATCCAGTATCAGTACAAAAAAGAGTACTGTAACGCCAATGATTGAAACAGTGAATATTTGCACAAACTCATTGATACGAGAACGGCGAAGAACATTATTGTAAGAACCTATCAAGTAATAAACCAATACCCAAGCTAAGGGAATAGCAATAACAGAAACGAAAAAAGTATCATCAAATATCTGTAACTCGGCCGGATCAAATTTTAAAGAATCGATATTTGATTTGCGATAATAGTAAAAGCTTGTCCATGCCAAGGCGGCTGTAATAAAATCAAAAAAGATGTATAAAATGGTACGGAAAGTTTTGTTCATCAGATATACACTAATTTTATATTATCGATATATACCTTTTGCTCAGGAATGTTTTGATTCCGTTTTATTTTGATAATGATCTTTTTCATTGAAGTGGTTCTATCCGAATTAATAGATTCGGCCAAACTAACGTAAACCTTATGCCAGTTTTCTTTTGGAGTAATAGTGATGGCTTCATACAATAGGCCATTTGTTGAAGTACCGATGATAAAGTCGGTATTTGATTTATAATCGATCTCGAGGTACACATTGCTATTTGAAAGTGGCAAGCTGTGCGACGTTGCTGTTTCCAATTGCGCAATAAGTGCCAAGCCTGCTAAGCCTAACTCAATAGATTTATTTCCTTCAAATATATGCGAATCGTTTGCATGAAGTTTGTAAGTTGTATCGGATATGGATGATTTTATTAAACTAAACCCAGGCAATTCAAAATTCTCTACCCAAGGAAAAATAACAGATGTGCGATATTTAAAGGCGAAATTTCGTACAATGTTTTGTCCGGAAGCTACATTTGTATCAAGTTTAATTGGCTCATAAAACAACCAACTGATGCGCGTTCGGGAAATACCATTATTTTTTATTCCCGCAAAAACATCCATCATGCTCTTACCATCCTCAATCATCACAGGCATTTTTGCTCCAACCGGGTATGCTCCTCTAAAAAAACCATTTGTGTAGATCCACAGATCGGTAATATTGTGACTTCCGTATCCTTGTCCCGGCTCAGTGATGATGGTAATGTTTTCTGTAGTTACAAAAAAAGCATCGGTGGCAGGCTTGAAAGTTTTTTTACATGAAAATGCACTGATGATAATAAAAAAGAAAAGTATGTTACGGATGACCAACAACATCAGTTTACAAATTCGGAGCAATTTTAATTTTTGATCTTTTCCTCTATTTCCTCGGCAAGCTCTAACGACTTGATAGCGTCTACTGCGGAAATGATAGATTTTCTATCGCTGTTTATACTGTTATAAAACGACAACAGCTCTTCCTTTATTGCGTTTGTAGGTAAAATAATAGGGTGTTCAAATATCACTTCTTTTTTGGGCATGGACTTGCCAGTTTCAATGATAAGATTTTTTGAATTTGCGCTTGCGTTTTGAATCCTAATAACTTCAGTAACCTTATCTAATAAATTGATAGCCAGAAAGTTATCAGCATTAAAAACTCTAAACTTTCGAACGTTTTTAAAAGCCATTCTATTAGCTGTTAGGTTGGCCACACAGCCGTTTTCAAATTCGATGCGACAGTTCACAATATCGGCAGAGTGACTTACCAATTTGGAGCCCACTGCGCTAATTTTTTTTATGTTGTAAGGAACAATACTTAGCAAAAGATCTATATCGTGAAGCATTAGATCTAAAACTACAGATACGTCGGTACCACGCGGGTTGTATTGAGCAAGGCGATGCACTTCAATAAATCGAGGTTCATTAAAATATGGCTGAGCTGCAATAAATGCTGGATTGAAGCGCTCAACATGACCAACCTGTAAACACACATTTGCTTCCGTAACCAAGCTTTGAAGTAGCTTTGCTTCTTTTAAGGTAGCAGTAAGTGGCTTTTCAATAAACGCATGCTTTCCGGCAATTATGGCTTGACGCGCAATATCAAAGTGCGTATTACTTGGCGTTACAATATCAATTGCATCACTACTCTCAATGGCTTCATATAAAGAACTGAAAGACTTTACGTTATAATGCTCAGATAATTGCCTGCATAAGTTTTGATCAATGTCGTAAACACCAACCAAACGCCAATCGGTATTCTCAAAAAGGAGTTTAAGGTGAATCTTGCCAAGATATCCTAACCCAATGAGTGCTATGCGGTTTTGTGTTGCCATTTAGAGCTTGCAATTATAAAACAATTATTGTTAGTAAACATACAAAAATACCAAATTATAAGGATTTAATACGCTTAGTTTTGTATAAAAGGGGATCAAGTGTTTTATCAAGTAAGTAAAGAAGACGAGTACCTGTTTCAAGGTAAAAGAAAGCGTTTAATAGAACAACTTCGAGAAAAAGGCATTAAAAACGAAACGGTATTAAAGGCGATTGGCAAAATACCAAGGCATTTGTTTTTTGATACAACCACTGCAAGGCCCGCTTTGCTCGATCATGCGTATAGCGATAAAGCGTTACCTATTGGCGCTGGTCAAACAATTTCTCACCCATATACAGTAGCATTTCAAACCGAAAAATTAAAGCCTGTTGCTGGAGAAAAAGTGCTTGAAATAGGCACTGGCTGCGGTTATCAAACAGCTGTTCTAATAGAAATGGGTTTAAAGGTTTTTAGCATTGAACGTCAAAAAAGTTTACACGATAAAACAAAACTCTTTCTTCCATTTATTGGTTATAAAAGCGCTAAACTTATTTATGGCGACGGATATAAAGGCCTTCCGCAATTTGCTCCGTTTGATAAAATAATTGTTACAGCTGGAGCACCCTATATACCTAACGATCTATTAGTTCAATTAAAAGTTGGAGGTATAATTGTTATCCCAATTGGCGATGGTGCGAATCAAGAAATGAACATTTTAAGAAAAACAAGTTTAAGTAATTTCGAAAAACAGGTTATAGGCCAATTCAAGTTTGTACCACTTCTTCAAAATAAATCAACAATTTAACACCCACCTGTTAATAACGGGTGAGTATTAAGTGTTTGACACGATTTAATTACAGCTAATTTTAGGTCATTAAATATTTAAACCAATATAAAACATGAAAAAATCACTAACTCTACTAGCGCTTGTACTTGGTATCTCTACCTCTTTTGCGCAAGAATTAAAATCAAAAAAGGAAGAAATGTTCCTTCCTGAAGCAGGAGACTGGGGACTAGCAATTGATGCTAACCCGTTTTTACAGTATGCCGGTAATTTCTTTGGAAAGACCACTACTAACAATGCACCAACGTTTAACTTTTTTACCAATGCAATGACCATCTCTGGAAAGTACATGGTAGATGCTACTACTGCTTACCGTGGTTCATTACGTATTGGCTTAGGAAGTGCGAGTGAAAGAAATATGGTTGCTGACATTTTAAAAGCCGCTGCAACAGGTACTGCAACAGGTTGGCCTGCGCCAAGCGCAATGGTTGAAAATACTTGGAAGCAATCAAACACAACTGTTGGTTTAGCTGCCGGTATGGAAATGCGTAGAGGTAAAACCCGTTTACAAGGATATTACGGTGGAGAAGTTGGGATCTATATGAACATGATGAAAGATAAATTTGAATATGGTAATGGTCTAGCATCTACTACAACTGCTTCTTTGAGCGTTGACGTTGCTGCTGTAGATGAATTTTTAAATTCAAATGCTTATGGTAATGTAGGTAATAACTTAGGTAATCCTGCTATGCCGGGTTTAAGTGTTGCTGGTGCTCGTGTAACTGAGCGCAAATATGGTACTACTTTCTCTTTTGGTCTTCGTGGATTCATTGGCGCTGAATACTTTATTTTACCTAAAATGAGTCTTGGCGGCGAATTCGGTTGGGGCTTAGGTTTAAGCTCACAAGGAGCAACTAAAACAACTTGGGAAGGTGTTGGTAGCAATGGTGGTGGTACTAACTCAGTTGGTTCAGCTGAAATTGAAACATCAAAAGGTGGTGGTCAGTGGTGGTTAGATACTGATGGAGTTAATTCAGTATGGGGACCAACAGGTTCACTTCGTTTAAACTTATACTTCTAATAGTATTAATATAATGTTAAGAAAACGCCTCCCAATGGGAGGCGTTTTTTGTTTATATCCTGTTTACAGCCAATTATTAGCCTTGTGATAATACCTTAAAATGACTTTATTTTAACGTTATTTGATTAGGAAAGAGGGGGCAAATGAGTCAAATTTGTATAGAAAGAATATAAAACACTCAATCATGAAAACAATTATCAAACGTTCAGAGAAAAAAGGCAGTACCTATCTCGTGAAACTTAAAATAGACGCAAGAACAACTATCTTAGTAAGAACTCCGGAGAGTTTAAAGAACTGGAAAGCAAAGTACCCAAACGCAATAGAACTTATTTAATTTTTTAAATTAAAGTATTCAGTTGCAGTTTTTGCTATTTCACCTCCATACGCTAAACTTGCAGTAGCCGCTGGGCTGGGACTATTTATAACATGCATGGCATTTCCATGCTTCTCAATTTTAAAATCATCCAGCATTTCTCCATCGGGTCCAAGAGCCATCGCTCTTATTCCACAACGTGCGGGTTCAATATCATCCATTTCAAGGCTCGGTACAAGCTTTCTTAAACGATTTAAGAAGAAAGTTTTGCTAAAAGCACCTCTATACTCATCCAAACCAAATTGCCAGTGTTTAGCGAAGAATTTCCAGGTGCCTTTAAATCCAAATGCATTGGCGGTATCTTTCAAGCTAAAAGCGGTTTTGGTATAGCCTTCTCTATCGAATACAAATACGGCGTTAGGGCCGCATTCTGTTCCGCCTTTTATCATACGAGTAAAGTGAACACCCAAAAAAGGAAACTTTGGATTTGGCACAGGATAAATAAGATTTTTTACTTTGTTCAATCCCTTTGCGCTAAGATCGTAGTAATCGCCTCTAAATCCAACAATAGAAGCATCACTTTTTTGCCCTTCCTTTTTTGCTAATCTATCCGCTTGTAATCCCCCTGTAGTGATAAGATATTTTGTTTGAAATTTTCTGCTTTCGGTAATAACCGATGTTCCTTCATTATTTTTTTCGAAATCAATTACTTTTTGCGATGTAAGAACTTTGCTTCCGTTGCCTTTTGCATTGATCAACTCAGCGTACTTACGAGCAACATCTGTGTAATCAATTATCCCTGTGCATCCTACCCAAATTCCAGAGACACCCTCACAAAATGGTTCTATTTCTTTTATGCGTTTTGCATCAATAATCTCGGTGTCTTCTACTCCATTTGCAATTCCGTTGTTGTAAACTTTGGTCATATGTGCCAGTTCGCTTTTATCGGTAGCAACAATTATTTTTCCGCAAATATCATGAGGGATCTTATACTCTTTTGCAAAACTTACTAATTCTCTTCTTCCTGCTACACAATTAATAGCCTTGTATGAACCCGGCTTGTAATAGATGCCGCTATGAATAACACCGCTGTTATGCCCTGTTTGATGCGTTGCAACCTCTTTTTCTTTTTCCAGAACAAGGATCTTTTTATTAGGATGCATTAACGTTAATTTATACGCTGTTGCTAATCCTACGATACCACCTCCAACAACAATTACATCAAAATTTTGTTCCATAAAACCGTTCTTAGAATTAAATACTAAATTTGCGTAAAAATACTAATAAACCATCTAAAGGTAAAATAAGTATGAAGATAATTTGTATAGGCAGAAATTATGCAGAACATGCTAAAGAAATGAAAGCCGAAGCACCTACCGAGCCTGTGTTTTTTATGAAGCCGGATACAGCTTTATTAAAAGAGCGAGATTTTTATTTTCCTGAATTCACTAAAGATCTTCACCACGAAATTGAGTTGGTGGTTAAGATCAGTAAAGCCGGAAAACATATTGAAGAACAATTTGCACATACATATTATGAAGAAATTGGTTTAGGCATTGATCTTACTGCGCGTGATATACAAGCTAAATGCAAAGAAAAAGGGTTGCCTTGGGAAAAAGCGAAAGCGTTTGATAATAGCGCGCCAATTGGGAAATTTGTAAGTAAATCAACCCTAGAACTAAATAATATGTCGTTTGAATTAAAAGTAAACGGGCGAAGCAAACAAATTGGAAATTCAAACCAAATGATATTCTCAATTGATAAGATCATTAGTTATGTTTCAAAGTTTGTGAGTTTAAAAGTGGGTGACCTTATTTACACCGGCACCCCGGAAGGCGTTGGTCCTATAAAAATTGGTGATAGTCTGGAAGGTTTTCTAAATGGGGAGAAATTTTTACAAATGAATGTAAAATAAGTTAACCGGTGCGTCTCTCGACTCCGCTCGGGATGCTGCTTAACAATGGTTGAAGAAGATGAAGCCATTTTAAATGAACAAACATGAAGGTACAGAAAAAAAATAAATTGAAACAGAAATAACAATCAAACTTCCCTACTAATTAGTCGTCCCTCAAAAACTCTGTAAGCCTTGTTATTATTGAGTTTGTTTAAAAATAGGGCGAAAAAAAACAAAAAAAAAAAAGGAAAAAGGGATTAAAAAAGCGGCAGATGTTTTTAAGTCTAAATTAAACCGTAATGCTGCGCCCGGGATAGAACGAAAAGCCTTGTTTAGGGCTTTGCTTA
>JAWXAS010000090.1:0-33429 GCA_034439635.1 Bacteroidota bacterium
CTATCACTTCAAGCTTGTTTGTCCTTTGCTATGTTTGTCGCACTGCGGGGTCTGCGCAGAAAAAGCGAAGCCTCCTCGTTGCGCAAACATTACACAAAGTCCTAAACAAGGCTTTTCGCTCTATTCCGGGCGCAGCATTAGGGTTTAATTTACACTTAAAAACATCTGCCGCTTTTTTAACCCTTTTTTACTTTTTTCGATAGATTTTTATCGCACTATTTTAAACAAACTCAATAATAACAAGGCTTACAGAGTTTTTGAGGGACGACTAATTAGACAAAATAGATTTTTAAATAAAGGAAATTAACATGTTACAAAAGAAATTAATTGAATTATTTGAGAAAAAAAGTTTTGTTTAGCTATGCTTATGTGATTTCCTCTGATGCATCCCGACCTTTGTCTGTTTATTTGGTCGCTTTTCAGCCACCGTATCCAAACCTATCTCTTAGCCTTAACTTTAATTGTTTGCATTCCAAAAAGTCCGACAGTAAAAATAATTGCTGCAACATCAATTAATCTGAATTGAGTATTTACTTGGCACTGACCATCTGCTGGTGTTTCTGTATGTGTTTTTCCAACAGGTATGAGTCCATAAAGGATCCACATTTGTTTTGCTTTTGAATAAGTGTATTCGGTTCCCTTTGCTTCAGAGTATTTGCCAACATTAGTTTGAGTTACGATGCATGACGACATTAATCCTGTAATGATCGCCAAGGCAAACAATTTTTTGAATTTAAGTAGTAGTTTTCTCATTGGATTTATTTTTAATGGTTAGTTTTTATAATAAGCTTGTGATGTCTTCACTAATAGGATCAACCTTGCTTCCAAAAAATTTAATAATATTTCCTTTTTCATCAATAAGGTATTTACTAAAATTCCATTTTGGCGCATCACTGTTAACTCCGTTCTCTTCTTTGTTTGATAACCATTTATAAAGCGGATGCATATCATCTCCCTTTACACTTATTTTTTCCATCATTTGAAATGTAACACCGTAATTTTTTTCGCAAAACCCTTTTATCTCCTTTGCACTTCCGGGTTCTTGTCCACCAAAATTATTTGCCGGAAAACCAATCACTACTAATTTATCTTTATACTTATCGTGTAAGGCTTGCAAATTTTTATATTGAGTTGTATAGCCACACTCGCTTGCAACATTCACTAATAATAATTTTTTACCTTTAAATTTTTCTAGAGTTATCTCTACGCCTTCAATAGTTTTAACTTTGAATTTGTAAAGTTCGCCGGGCTTAGTGGCGATCCAAACCTTTGCATCAGCTTTTTTACTTTTCCAGCTAATAGCCAATAAAGCTAAAACTACGGCAACTAATATCACTAATAGGGTTGTTGTTTTCATGTTATACTATTTTAATTTAATTAAAAAAGGCCCCTTTCAGAGCCTTTGAATTTATAAAGATTTAATTACTTTTTCTTTGGGCCAATTACCATCTGCATTTTCTTACCTTCTAATACAGGAAGCTGTTCTGCTTTTCCAACATCTTCCAGATCATTGGCAAAACGCAATAATAATATTTCTCCTTGTTCTTTAAATGCGATCTCACGACCTCTAAAAAAAACAAAAGCTTTAACTTTACATCCTTCTTGTAAGAATTTAATGGCATGATTTTTTTTGAAATTATAATCGTGCTCATCGGTGTGCGGTCCAAAACGAATATCTTTAATAACGATCTTAGCTGCACGCGCTTTCATTTCTTTAGCTTTTTTCTTTAACTCATAAAGAAATTTACCGTAATCAACGATCTTACATACAGGTGGATCTGAATTTGGCGCTATTTCAACTAGATCTAAGCTTACAGCCTTTGCCATTTGAAGGGCTTCTTCAATTGCGTAAACTCCGGCTTCAATTCCATCGCCTACTACACGAACTGTTTTTGCATAAATTCGTTCGTTTATTTTATGTTGTTCTTCCTTAACACCCGGCCGCTTAAACCCTGCTTTTAAACCTCTTGGTTTATATACTTTTGGTGCACCATCTGCTCCAGTAGTTGCTGTTCCACCCGGTTTAGGTGCAGGTTTCTTGTAGAAATTGTTGTTGTTTGGTTTCTTAAATACGATAATTACCTCCGCTTTTTAATTATTAATTGTTTTTTGTACTCGTAAATTTACGATTTAATTCAGCTCCGTAAAATTATTTTAGCTCTTTATGTTTAAAATCATTTTGAATAGTTTCTTCTACCTTTTTGGCAAAATCCGCTATTCCTAAGGCTCCAATATCTCCTTTTCCTCTTTCTCTTACTGCAACCATGTTCTCGGCTGCTTCTTTTTCGCCAACAACCAACATAAAAGGAATTTTGTTCATTTCGTTGTCACGTATCTTTTTACCTATTTTTTCGTTGCGATCGTCAATACTTCCTCTTAAACCAAGACTATTTAACTCGTCTCTTACTTTTTTAGCATAATCATTAAATTTTTCGCTTATCGGTAAAATAGCATACTGCTCTGGTGTTAACCACAATGGAAAACTTCCTGCGCAGTGCTCAATTAATACCGCAACAAAACGCTCTAAACTTCCAAAAGGCGCGCGATGAATCATCACAGGTCTATGCTTTTGATTATCACTTCCGGTGTATTCTAATTCAAAACGTTCAGGCAAATTATAATCAACCTGAATGGTTCCTAATTGCCATTTTCTTCCAATAGCATCTTTTACCATAAAGTCTAATTTAGGTCCATAAAACGCAGCTTCACCTAACTCAACCACTGTTTTTAACCCTTTTTCTTTAGCACTTTCTATAATAGCCTGCTCGGCCAATGCCCAATTTTCATCGCTTCCAATATATTTTGTTTTGTTCTCTGGATCACGCAATGAAATTTGCGCCGTATAATCTTTAAAATCCAAAGCATTGAACACATGCAACACAAGGTCAATTACTTTGCAAAACTCTTCTTTTACTTGATCAGGACGGCAAAATAAATGCGCATCATCTTGTGTAAATCCTCTTACGCGAGTTAATCCATGCAATTCACCATGTTGTTCGTAACGGTAAACTGTTCCAAATTCTGCATAACGAATAGGAAGATCTTTGTATGAACGCGGCGATGATTTATAAATTTCGCAATGGTGCGGGCAATTCATTGGTTTCAAAAAAAACTGCTCGCCTTCTGTTGGCGTATTTATGGGTTGAAATGCATCTGCACCGTATTTTTCGTAGTGTCCACTACAAATGTATAATTCTTTTAATGCGATGTGTGGTGTAATTACAGGTAAATACCCTGCTTTTGACTGAGCATCGCGCATAAAACGCTCTAAACGTTCGCGCAACATAGTTCCTTTTGGTAACCATAATGGCAAACCCATTCCTACTTTTTCGCTGAACGTAAATAATTCTAATTCTTTTCCAAGCTTACGATGATCACGTTTTTTTGCTTCTTCCAAAGCAACCAAATATTCTTTTAGTTCTTTGTCCTTTGGAAATGTGATACCGTATATACGCGTAAGCATTTTGTTTTTTTCATCACCTTTCCAATAAGCGCCGGCAATATTTAAAACTTTTGCCGCTTTAATTACACCTGTTGATTGGATATGAGGCCCACGGCAAAGATCCGTGAATCCTCCTTGGGTATACAAAGTAATATTGCCATCTTCCAAGCGTTCTAAAAGATCGAGTTTGTACTCGTCGTTTTTGTCTTTGAAATACTTTATAGCGTCACTTTTAGATATAGGCGTTCTTACATAAGCATTATTTTGCCTTGCAAGCTCTAACATTTTTGATTCTATTTTCTCAAAATCAGCAGGAGTTAATGTGTTTCCTTCAAGATCTACATCATAGTAAAAACCATTTTCTAGTGGTGGACCAACCCAAAATTTTACACCCGGATATAACGATTCCAAAGCTTCGGCCATTAAATGGGCCGAAGAGTGCCAAAAGGTTGATTTCCCTTCGTCGTCATTCCAGGTTAATAATTGCAGTTTTGCGTCCGCTTCAATAGGTCGGTTTGAATCCCAAACTTCGCCATTTACTTTTGCCGCTAAAACGTTTCTTGCTAATCCTTCGCTTATACTTAAAGCTACTTGCTGTGAGGTGGTTCCTTTTTCAACTTCGCGAATTGAACCATCGGGTAAGGTTATTTTGATCATTTGTTTTTGCCTAAATACAACTTAGGTTTTAAGTCGGCACGAAGATAGTAAATATTAAGCAATTATGCGCCATTACTGCAAATTTAAGGTTTTGTTAATTCAAAAATATCTTCAAAAAACAGGGGAAGATACAGCTTTGCCTGTGAAACAAATTGTTATATTTGTATGATTAGCTCTAAAGATTGTTATGGATCAAAAAATTGACACTGCTTCTGACGAAAGTTTGAGTTTCGACGATTTCAAAAAGGCGGTTTTAAATGATTTCCGACTTATTAACGAAAGTAGACAAGCAAGTTTATTGGGAAGAAAGGAAGTTTTAACCGGTAAGGCCAAGTTTGGAATATTTGGCGATGGAAAAGAATTGGCACAAGTTGCTATGTCAAAAGTGTTTCAAAACGGTGATTTTAGAAGTGGATATTACCGCGATCAAACATTTATGTTTGCCATTGATGCATTGAATTTACAACAATGGTTTTCAGGTTTATACGGACACACTGATATTGAGCACGATCCCATGAGTGCCGGAAGGCAAATGGGCGGCCACTTTGCAACTCACAGTTTAAATGCAGATGGAAGCTTTAAGTCTTTAGTGCATCAAAAGAATTCTTCAAGTGATATTTCTCCAACAGGTTCGCAAATGCCGCGATTGTTAGGATTAGCGTACGCTTCACATTTTTATAAAGTAAATCCTGAGCTTCATAAAGCGCCTTTTACAAACTTTAGTAGCAAAGGAAATGAAGTTGCATTTGGTACCATTGGCGATTCAAGTACATCCGAAGGTTTGTTTTGGGAAACCATTAACGCCGCAGGTGTTTTACAAGTGCCTTTGTTGATGAGTGTTTGGGATGATGGGCACGGAATATCTGTTCCAAAAAAGTATCAAACTACCAAGGAAAGCATTAGCGAAGTATTAAAAGGTTTTCAAAGAGATAAGAACGGAAAAGGATACGAAATTTTAAAAACAAAAGGTTGGGATTATCCGCATTTATGCGAAACATATGAAAAAGCTGTAAAAATTTGCCGCGAAGAACATGTACCGGTTTTGGTTCACGTTGAAGAAGTAACACAACCGCAAGGCCACAGCACAAGCGGATCGCATGAGCGATACAAAAACAAAGAACGTTTACAATGGGAAACAGATTTTGATTGCGTTAAAAAAATGCGCGAGTGGATCATTCAAAATGCGTTAGGAACAGAACCTGAATTAGACAAGATAGAAGAGGATGCCAAAGAAGCTGTGAAGAACGCAAAAAATTCAGCTTGGGCGGCTTATTTACTACCAATTAAAGAAGATGCATCGCAGGCGATCGCTTTGTTTGATAATATGATCAGCGAAGGCGTAGATATTTCTGCTATACGTTCTGAACTTTCTTCTATTAAGGAGCCGATACGAAAAGATATACACGTTGCAGTAAAAAAGGCAATTCGTAAAACCATTGGCTCAACAGCTTCGGCTCGCGAACAACTTATTAATTGGTTAAAAACTTCAAAGGCAGAGAATAATGTGCGCTATAGCTCTCACTTATATTCTCAATCAGAAAACAGAGTGGCGAACATTTCAGGAAACCCTGCGGTTTACGAAGAACAAAAACAAGTAGACGGCCGCGAAATTTTAAGAGATAACTTTGATGCAATTCTTGCAAAATATCCACAGGTAATAATTTTTGGTGAAGACTCCGGAAAAATTGGTGGGGTAAATCAAGGCTTAGAAGGTTTACAAACAAAATACGGCGAGCATCGTGTGTTTGATACAGGTATTCGCGAAGCTACAATTATGGGACAAGCCATTGGTCTTGCCATGCGCGGTATTCGCCCAATTGCCGAAATACAATATTTAGATTATTTGTTATACGCGCTTCAAATCATGAGCGATGATCTTGCTACGTTGCAATGGCGTACAAAGGGTTTGCAAAAGGCACCGGTACTTATTCGCACACGCGGTCATCGTTTAGAAGGTGTTTGGCATAGCGGCTCTCCAATGGGAATGATAGTTCATGCATGCCGCGGAATTAATATTTGTGTTCCTCGCAACATGACGATTGCTTCGGGATTTTACAATGCTTTGTTGCAGTCTGATGAACCGGCTTTGATAGTTGAACCATTGAATAGTTATCGCTTAAAAGAAACTCAACCTTCAAATTTTGGAGAGTATAAATTCGCACTTGGCATCCCAGAAGTATTAACAGAAGGAACTGACATCACGTTAGTTTCTTACGGTAGTACAATAAAAATTGCCATGGAAGCAATTAATTCATTAAAAGAATTAGGCATCAATGTTGAGTTAATTGACGTTCAAACACTTATTCCGTTTGACATCAATCACTCAATAGTTGATTCTGTAAAGAAAACCAATCGTTTGGTGGTATTAGATGAAGATGTGCCGGGTGGAGCAAGCGCTTATATTTTACAAAAGATATTAGAAGAGCAAAAGGCCTATCAGTATCTCGATTCAAAGCCAACAACCATCGCGTCTAAAGAACATCGCCCTGCTTACGGAAGCGATGGAGATTACTTTAGCAAACCAAGCTCAGATGATGTATTTGATATTCTATATTCGATCATGAATGAGTTTGACCCGAACAAATTCCCCAAAATTTATTAAATTCGAACTTTATTTTAGAAATGGCATACATTTTAATGCATAAATTGAAAATACTTAAAATGAACATATTTAAACTTTTCCTGTTATTATTCCTGTTTGTCTTATCAAGTCATTCTTTTTCACAGGAAACTGCTTCGGGAACTGAAACTAAAGGCAAACCTAAAAAGGAAACTAAGTATACCGAGACCATTCCTACTGATTCTGTATCTGGAAGTGAACTGCTAAAAAGAGCCGTTAACTGGGTAAAGATAGATGTTCCTAAATATGATAAATTAAATGGGGTAACAACTTCGGCTAAGGCTGAATGTATAGCGTCTTTTTCAGTAGCCCCCAAAGAACTAAACCCTCAATGTGACCATACAGGCACTATAACTATGAAGGTAGTTATCGATTGCAAAGATCGTAAATACAGATATACCATTAGCAATATCAAACACACTAGCAAAAGCGGAAAAACCACAGGCGGAAGCATAGATAATGTTGTTCCTGAGTGCGGCAGTATGATCATGAGCGATCTTCAGTGGAAAAAGATAAAAGGAGAAGCTATTAAGTGCGTTAATTTCCTTATCACCGACCTAAAAGAGGCCATGTTCTTAGATAGCAAAGGTTACGGCGACGATTGGTAACATATATTAAACTTCCTTTAGATTTTTATTCAATTACGCTATTGGCGTATTTTTTTTTGCTCAAATTTTAAGATTTCTTGTTTAAAACTATAGTGCTATTTATGCAATGTTGTTATAACTTTACAGTCTAAAAAAAACGTACATGTCAAAAATTGAACACATTCACTGCTTAATTATTGGTTCTGGACCTGCCGGATACACCGCTGCTATTTACGCAGCTCGCGCAGATCTTAAACCTGTATTATATACCGGATTAACTCCCGGCGGTCAATTAACCGAAACTACAGAAGTAGATAATTTTCCCGGTTACCCAAAAGGGATCACTGGTCCTGAACTAATGGAAGATCTTAAAGCGCAAGCAGAGCGCTTTGGTACACAAGTACGTTTTGGTTTGGTTACTAAGGTCGAGCTTAACTCCAATCCTAAGCGTATTTGGGTTGATGAAAACATTGAGTTAACCGCTGATACTGTTATTATTTCAACGGGAGCAAGCGCGAAATGGTTGGGTTTACCTAACGAAACACGTTTGCGTATGAATGCGGGTGGTGTAAGTGCTTGTGCAGTTTGCGATGGCTTTTTCTTTAAAGGACAAGAAGTTGCAATTGTTGGCGCAGGTGATACAGCAGCTGAAGAGGCAACTTATTTAGCAAAGCTTTGTAAAAAAGTTTATATGATCGTTAGGCGTAGCGAAATGCGTGCAAGTAAAGCCATGCAAAACCGTGTTATAAATACACCAAATATTGAAATTCTTTGGGATAGCGAAACGGAAGATATTTTAGGAAAAGAAGCCGTAGAAGGCGTGGTTGTGAAGAATCACAAAACAGGAGAAAGTAAAACTTTAACTGTAACTGGATTTTTTGTGGCTATTGGACATAAACCAAATACCGATATTTTTAAAGGACAATTGGATATGGATGACGTGGGTTATATCCAAGTTGTACCGGGCTCCTCTAAAACCAAAATTGAAGGTGTTTTTGCAGTAGGCGATTGTTTTGATAAAACTTACCGTCAAGCGGTAACTGCTGCCGGGAGTGGCTGTATCGGAGCTTTGGATGCTGAACGTTGGTTAGCAACACAGCCTGTTCATTAGTTTTTTTTAACGATATTATTTGGTTCAATTTTTGTTATAATCTTTGATATATGTTTCAAAGGATTGCTATAGTATTGTTTCTTAGTCAGGCTTTTTGCCAAGCTCAACGTTTTGCCGACCAGATTCCTCAATTAAAACGATATACCCAATCAGAGGTTTATGATAGCATAAATGGAATTATAATTTTCAATAGGCTTATCGAATGCTTAGGTGGAGACTCTGTAAAATATAATAAAGCTGGTTACAATACCCAAGGGTGGACTGAAGAGTTTTATATCACCGGAAAAATGTTACATAAAGGATATTATGTTGATGGAAAATTAAAAGTATTCAAGAACTTTTATGAGAGCGGACAAGTAGAACGCTCTTTTGTAAACCCCGATCCTTTACATAGCTCCGTGGATGTTTTTTATGATAACGGCTTACCAAAGAAAAAAATAGCTTATTACGAAGGGAAGCCACAGAAGTATTACGAATTTTACGATACTGGTTTACCAAAAATTGCTGTTGAGAATGAAAAGGAAATGAAGTATATCACGTTAAAAAAATCGTGGTATTCTAATGGGCAAATGGAATATTTGATTGAGTTAAAGGATAAAAAAGAAAAGGTATTTGTTGAGAAGAAATATTATTTGAACGGGCAGGTAAGAGAAGAGGGGACTCTTAGATTAAGTGCCGATGGGAAGAAGTATCTCAAAGACGGAACGTGGACCTTTTACGATGAGAGCGGAAAGAATAAAAAGACCGAAAAATTTGCAGAGCAGTAGAGCCTAACTGACAAATTCAATCAAACAAAACTCTAAGTTATAAACCAACTGGTTTTCATAATATTGCCTTGGTTTTAAAGGTTCTATATAGGTAAATTGGGTATATTTGTTATGCTTGAAAACCATTATAGATAGCCGCTCGGCAAGCTTTTTAGATATCAAAGAGATATTGAGATTCAAAGATCTTTTATGGAATCTTTCCAAGCGAGACGTGTTGATTAGATATAAGCAAACATTTATTGGTGTTTTGTGGGCGGTAATAAGACCATTGATCAATATTTTGATCTTTGGCTTAATAGCACAATTCATCGAACGCTCGGCAAGTTTATCAGATAAATTTATTACGGTTTCGGCTGGCGTTGTTTTATGGACCATGATCTCGACCGCCATCAACGATATCAGTAATTCAATGGTCGCTAACTCAAATATTCTTACAAAAGTTTATTTTCCGAAGATCATTATTCCGCTTTCGTCTCTTACCGTATGCTTGATCGATTTTTTTATTTCTTTCATTATACTTCTGGTGCTTCGCATATTTTATTTAGGACTGCCGGGTTTCGAGATCTTACTCGCGCCATTGTTTGTTATCTATGCCATGCTGTTTAGTTTTTCGATTGGGTTATTCTTTGCAGCACTCAATATAAAGTTTCGCGATGTAAAATTCGTTATTCCTGTTCTTGTTCAAATTGGATTTTATGTTTGCCCCATATTTTTATCACTTGAATTTTATTTGGATAAATTACCTGAGAATCTAGAGCCCATTTTTCTTTTGAACCCTTTAGTTAATATTATTGAAGGATTTAAATACAGTTTTTTGGGAGAACCAATGACGGTACCAATTATTTATATGTACGCTTCTTTAGGCATCACATTTTTATTTCTATTCATTAGCGTGCGCTATTTTGTGAAATTCGAAAAAACTTTTGCCGATTTCGTGTAATGTCAGATCCTATTATTCATATCAACAATGTGGGCAAGAGTTATAAACTTAAGCATTTGCTTGGTACTAGTAAGGATGATATGTTCATTCATTCACTAAAAAATTGGACAAAGAATTTATTTTCACGCTCCCAAGCGGACGAAGAATTTTGGGCTTTGCAAAATATCAGCTTCGATATACAAAAGGGAGATAGAGTTGGCATCATTGGCAGAAATGGCGCTGGTAAATCAACGTTATTAAAAATCTTAAGTAGAATTGTTGCTCCAACCACAGGTAGAATTGAATACGATGGACGTATGGCTTCTTTACTAGAAGTTGGTACAGGTTTTCATGGCGATCTTAGCGGAAGAGAAAATATTTATTTGAATGGCTCTATTTTAGGAATGAGTAGAAAAGAGATCAACGCTCGTTTTGATGAGATAGTTGCCTTTAGTGAAGTAGAAAAGTTCTTGGATACTCCTGTAAAAAGATACAGTAGCGGAATGTACGTGCGATTGGCTTTTGCCGTTGCTGCGCATTTAGACCCCGAAATTTTGATCGTTGACGAAGTGTTAGCAGTTGGAGATGCCGCGTTTCAAAAAAAGTGCTTAGGTAAGATGCGAGAGATATCGGGGCAAGGAAAAACTATCTTATTTGTAAGCCATAATATGGCAGCCATTCAAAACTTATGTAATAAATCGTTGGTACTTAAAAACGGACAAGTTGATTTTTCGATCAATGATACCAACCAGGCAATTCGTCATTTTATAAAAGAATCAATTGTTCTTGGCAAAACACAATTACGTAAGCGAACAGATAGAGAAGGAGAATTACAGATCAAATTTGATGGCATTTGTTTAGTGGATAAGAATGGAGTAGAAGTAAACGGAATAAAGAGCGGAGAAGAAATAAATTTTGTGATCGAAACAAAAGTTGAAGCAAAAAAAATAAATAATGTTGGAATTGCCATTACCATTTATTCTGATGAAGGAATTGAAATGATGACATTGGCCAACCATATTGCCGATAAACCTTTTGAAACTGTTTCGGAAGACAATAAGCTATTTTGTAACATAAAAAAATTCCCACTCACTAAGGGAGATTATGTTGCCAATTTGAGTATGTATAAAGATGGTATCCTTCAGGATTATATAAAAGAAGGTTTTTCATTCACAGTTTATGAAGGAGATTTTTATGGTTCGGGTAAAATATTGCCAGGCCACAAACCCTCGGTGCTAATTGATCATCAATGGAAAATAAAATGATGAAACAACATGTTTTGGTTAATACATCGCTGGTATTGGCACTCATTTGTTTGATCGGTTTTGTTTGCGTGATAGTTTCCTGTTTAAATAAAGGGTTTGAATTAAGCGACGAAAGTTACTATTTGCTTTCTACCAAATACCCCTTGGATACAGTTTTACTTAATTCGTCTTTTGGACTCATTAATCATCGGTTAGCATTTGGTTGCAGTGACCTATTTTCTTTGCGGTTATTCAAACTTATGTATCAACTACTTTTTTTAGGGATCTTTGCTCGGGCTTTTTTTTTGTATGCGATAAGAAACGTAAATGCAAAACGAAACAATGTTCTTTTGCTTTCTGTACTCATTATTATTACCGGTTTATCAAATTACGATTACTTACCCATGACCTTATCTTATAATAGCTGGTCGTTGAATTTTGGATTATTGTTTTGGTCGGGTTTATTATTTGCTCATATAATTGAATCAAAAAGGGGAGTGGCTTTTTCTAATTTATTGATGGGACTTTCTGTTTTGTTTCTTTTTTACACAAAAGCACCCAATGCGTTAATGATGGGTTTTGTTTTTATTTTGTACGGTTTTCTCTTCCAACGAAAGAATTTACTGAATGCATTCTTGCTATTTGGTTTAGGTAAAATCGCTGGCATTATTATCCTTTTCTTATCAGTTGAAGATTTTAGGAACGCAACTGTAAACTTGTACCAAACTATTTTAAATACCAACCATGCCGAAGTTGGAAGTTATTTTGGACAGATATCTGAAATGATATCTTCCGGTTTAGGAATAAGGTTCTTTCTTTTACAAGGCGCCTTGCTTGCGTTTATGTATTTTGTCAGACGGTTAAATTTTAATCCCATTATTGGGTTATTGCTTATAATTTTAAATACGTATTTCACTTGGAATTATTTAAAAGGCAATAGTTACGATGTGTCAAATGAATTTAAAGTATTTGCAGTATTTGCCTTTAATTGTTTCGCTACAATTATTTTATTTTTCACAGGTAAACATGATCTTAAAAGTGCACTTATTCCAATCTTGCTAATTCTAACACCATTTATGTTGGCAGCAGGCACTTCTAATTCTATTTTTTATACATCATCGCAGCTTTTTGTATTGAGTATTGCAGGATTATTTCTATTACTTTTGAGAATTAATAAAAGCGAAATGGAATTATATTATGTTTATTCATTCGCGTTCATTACCTTTTTTGTTGGGAGCTTTTTGTATAATGGAATGATCAAGACTCCGTATCGCCAAACAAATTTAAGTGAAAAGTCAACTATTATTTCTGAGAGCAGGCAAATAAAAAATATTTTAGAGAACAACGAACGTGCTGCTAAGTATAAAGAACTTTCGGATAAACTAAAGCTTCATAATTCTCAGAACCTTGATGTTTTAAGCAGCCCTCCTGCCTTAGGTGGTTTGATTTTAACGGATATGAAACCTTTTGCAGTGTGCTGGATAGCCGACCCTGATGAAATGGCAGAAGCGAATGAGGAGTATTTTAAAAAAGTGAATTTTAATTCTGCAAAACCTTTTCTTGTGATCTCGCGGAAAATTTTAAATGGTGAAAAACAAAACAAGATTTTTAGAAACGCCGGAATGGATCTTAAAAAGGATTATACCATCAAAGATAGTATTTATTTGGAATTGAATAAGGAATACTATTTTTTTATGAAACCAATTTTAATGCTTGATGCAAGTACTTAACAATGTCTAAGATCAGATTTTTAAAAATAACCAGTAATTACCCTGCATATATTGATCATATGGTAAAGGTTCATCCAATATTTTCATCTATAACCTATTCGGAAGTATTGGAAGATTATTTTTATGATGCTTATGGATGGGCTGATTTTTGGAAGATCAATTTAGAAGCTACCGGAAAGTTTGAGTGCGGAGAAGTGATCATGAATGCTGAGTTTCTTCAAAAGAAATGGGCTGCCGAGAATAAGGTTAAATATTCGGAAACAGACTGGAAAAATGAGATCGTTATTGAACAAATTAAAGTGTTTAAGCCTGATGTTTTATTCTTAGTGGATCAATACAACGATAATTCATTAAGTTTAAAAATAAAACAACAAGTACCTTCTATAAAATTATTGTTGGGTTGGGATGGGATCTTATGGCATAAACCTAAAACCTACGAACACATGGATGTGATATTAACGCCGGTAAAGGAAACCATGAGTTTTTATAGCGATAAGAAAATGTACTTTCATAAATTTGGTTTTGAAGAAAATGTTTTAAAACGCTTAAAGAAAAACAATGATCCTTACGAAACTTCATTTACCGGCTCTATAATTCCGCATCCCGATTATCATTTATCGAGATTGCATTTGATCGCTGATCTTAGTCGTAAAGTAGATATGAATTTATGGATCGGATCTTTTACTGCTGCACCCATGGGACCCTTAACGGCCATTGTAAAGCGTCAGTGGAAATTTTATAGTAGTATTCAACAGATAAGAAACAAAAATAAGGGTGAAGCATACGGATTGAATATGTTCAACATACTTTATAATTCAAAGATCGTTTTTAATTCTCACGGAGATAATTCGCCAAAATATGCTGCTAATATGCGCATGACCGAAGTTACAGGTACCGGTGCTTTATTATTGACCGATTGGAAGGAAAATATTGGTGAATTCTTTAAGCCCGACGAAGAGATAATAACTTACAAAACAGTTGGTGAGGCTCTTGATAAGATCAAAATGCTGTTAAAGAATGATAATTTAAGAAAAACTATAGCTGCTAACGGACATAAACGTACGCTTACTGAATATTCTTACAAAGAACGCATGAAGGAATTAGGTAACTTTATAACAAGCATCATTTAATGGCATTGTTCTCAAAAATAAAGCTCTCGGAGATATTGAACTCTAAACCTGTTTCAACGGTGTTTGGTTTTGATAGAGGTACGCCTATCGACAGATATTATATTGAGAAATTTCTTAAAGGCAATTCTTCATTTATAAAAGGCGATATTTTGGAAATAGCAGAGAATGATTATACTAAAAAATTCGTGCAGGGAGCCCATACCTCACACATTCTTCACTTTGACAATTCAAATCCTAAGGCAACAATTGTTGGTGATCTTTGTAAAACAGAAACGTTAAAGCAAAACAGCATGGATTGTTTTATTTGCACTCAAACCTATAATTTTATTTATAATTTTCAAGACGCTATAAATGGAAGTCATTTTTTGTTAAAAACCGGAGGAACTTTATTGGCAACTGTTGCGTGCATGTCGCCCATTTCAAAATATGATGCGGATAGATGGGGAGATTATTGGCGATTTACACCTCAGTCGGCACAGAGAGCAACGGAGCAGTGTTTTAAAAAAGAAAATATTGTAATTCAGCCTCTAGGAAATTCCGCAGCAGCAGCTTTATTCATGAAAGGGTATGCTTTAGAAGAAATTGCAAAAGAAGTCAAGTTAGATAACAACGATGAAATTTATCCACTGATCATAGGGATCAAAGCAACAAAATGAGTTTAAGACAGGATCTATATCTTCAGCGGCAAAAACTTAAGCGACAATGGGATCGCTTTAAATACGGAAATTGTACGGTGTTACTTTATCACCGAATAGTTGATGCGGATTTTGATCCTCAGCAGTTATGCGTTTCTCCAAATAATTTTAAAGAGCAACTAACGTATTTAAAGAAGATCTATAAATTTTTGACCATCGAGCAATTCAATAATCATTTGATTGATAAAAAACCATTCCCAAAAAATTCATTAGTTATAACCTTTGATGATGGCTATGCAGATAATTTAAAAAATGCTATTCCAATATTAGAGGAATTGAAATTGCAAGCCATATTTTATATTGCTACAAAAAATCTTAATACAAATTTGTTGTTTTGGTGGGATGAATTAGATCTTTTGTTTCGTTGGGAAGATAAAATGGATAAAGCTGTGTTAAGCGCACTTTTTAAAACAACTGATACAAAAAACATTAAGGAGTTATACGATCATTATTTAAGTATGCTAAAACGGTCGCACGATATTAGGCAACGCGATGCACATTTGAACTCTGTAAGAAAATTACGTACCATAAGCGAAACAGAAAAAGAGCAATATGTTTGTATGAGCTTTAATGAACTTAAACAATTAGCATCATCAAAAGCCGCTGTAATTGGAGCTCATACACTCGAGCATTTGTCGTTGTGGTGTTTAAATGAAGAAGAGCAACGAAAAGAGATCGGCGGCTCAGTAGCAAAACTTAAAGAACTGTTGAAGATACCTATTGACTATTTTGCATATCCTTATGGAGAGAAACGTGATTATAACGAAAAAACGATGGAGATCTGCGAAAAATTAAATTTGAAACACGCAGCAGCTAATTTTGGAGGCTATATGAATAGCGAATCGGATAGATATGCTTTTGCAAGACACGTGGTGCGTAATGATTCGCCTGAAATTGTAGAAAAGAAAATAAAGGATCTTTTGTAATGAAAGTGGTGCATTTAAATACAAGTGATGTTGGAGGCGCCGGAATTGCGGCTAAGAATTTGCATTTGGCACTTTTAGAGAAAAATATTGAATCTACTTTTGTAAGCAAATTTCAATTAGGCGATACATTTAGAGCTCACGAAATTTTGAAAAGCTCGGAAGCAAACTGGTTTGTGCCACGCTTGTATGAAAAAGTAAAGAAATCAGCACTTTCGCGATTAAAATTAGATGAAAGTATTGAAAGCTATTATTTAAAGGGCCATTCTAACCAATATGAACACTTTAGTTTCCCGTGGTCTGATCTGGAGCCTGAAACCTTAAATAGCATTGCAGAGGCCGACATCATTCATTTGCATTGGATCTCTGATGGTTTTATTGATCCGCGAAAGATCTTTAAATTTCAAAATAGAAAATTTGTATGGACACTTCACGATATGAATCCATTTACCGGCGGTTGTCACCACAATGATGGCTGCGAAAAATTTGAGAATAATTGTAATTATTGTTATCAACTCAATGGAACACGTAACGAGTATTTAAGTTATAGTATTCTTAAATATAAATACGAAGCGCTAAGAGATATTGCCAGCGATCAGTTAAACGTAGTTACTCCATCGATTTGGCTCGGTAACCTATCAAAGAAAAGTGCCATTTTAAAGCGGTTCGATCATCATGTGATCAGGAATATGAATGCTTTTGATGGATCGGATATAAACGTGAACGGACTTAAGCAAAAACATAAGATTGATGAAAAAGAAACCGTGTTTATTTTTGTAGCTCATCATTTTGACAATCCTCGGAAAGGAATATCTATTTTGATGCAAGCCTTAGAGGCATTGAATGATCAGAATATTAAAGTGATCGCTATTGGAGAAAAAAATGACTCTTTTTTAAAACACGATAAAATCATTCAGTTTGGTTATGTGAAAGATAAAACGATCCTAAAAGAATTATATACCTTGGCAGATGCTTTTATTTTGCCTTCTAAGGCCGAAAATTTTCCGAATACTATAGTTGAGTCTTTATTATGCGGAACTCCTGTTATTGCATCCAATGTTGGAGGAATTTCTGAACAAATAACCGCTGAGAATGGCTTATTAGTGAATTTGATGGATGTTGAGGATTGGAAACAAAAACTGACATGGTTCATAGCTAACAAGCAAAAGTTTGATAGATCAGCCATTAAACAAAAGGCAAAACAAGATTACAATAACGAAACTATCGTAGAGCAACACATAAAACTTTACGAACAATTATTGAAGAAGCAAGCATGATAGAGTTATCCATCATAACTATCAATTATAATAATGTAAATGGTTTAAAAAAAACCATCGATTCAGTATTGGAACAAACCTACACTACTATTGAATATATTATTATTGACAATGTATCAAATGATGGAAGCACTGAACTTGTAAAAACATACAGTAATAAGATCACGAAATTTATTTCTGAAAAAGATTCAGGAGTTTATAATGCTCAAAATAAAGGAATTGCTCTTGCGAAGGGAAAATACTTGCTTTTCCTGAATTCAGGTGATTTTTTATGCGATAAAAATGTGCTTCAAAGCGTTTTTAACGAAAAGCCTACCGAAGATATTGTTTACGGTAATATGCGTATCAATTGGGGAAATAACTCGGTTTCTAATGGTTTTATGCCTGATATAATCACAAAAGAGCAAATGTTTAAAGATACACTTTGGCATCCTGTATCGTTGATTAAAAGATCTTTGTTTGAGAAGTATGGAGCTTACAATGAAAATTATAAATTAGTAGCAGATTATGACTTCTTTTTTAGGACTATCATTAAAGAGAAAGCTAGTACAAAACATGTAAATATATTTGTTGCCGAATTTAGTACCGACGGTTTAAGTTCAGCAAAAAATAGTAAAGAACGCGAGCAGGAAGAAAGAAAAGAAGTTCAAAAGAAGTACTTAACGCCTGAAGAATTACAACGTTTTGAAAAAGAATGCGAAGTAAAAGAGACTTTGTTTACTAAAATAAAAAATTGGATAAAAGAAAATTAATTTGAGTAAGTCGAATAACATAATAGTTTCAATAATTGTGCCTACATATAATTATGCGAATTACTTGCCTGAATGCCTTGACAGCGTTAAGACTCAAAGTTTTAAAAACTGGGAATGTATTATTATTGATAATGGTTCAATAGATAATACAAAGGAAGTTGTACAAAAATATGTTTCTGAAGATGCTCGGTTTAAATATCTATTTACCGAAAACAAAGGCGTATCGAGAGCTCGAAATTTAGGTATAAAGAGTTCTACCGGTGAATTTATTTTGCCCTTAGATGCAGATGATAAGATACATTCGGATATACTTCAAATGGAAGTTGAGCAACATCAAAAAAATAAAGATCTGACCCTTGTATATTCAGAGGCAGAGCTTTTTGGTAACTCAAGTGGTAAATGGAATTTACCAGAGTATTTCTTCAAAGAGCTTTTGGTTGAAAATTCTATTTTTTGTACTGCTATGTATAAGCGTGTAGATTTTGACAGGGTTGGTGGGTATAACGAGAATATGCACGAGGGTTTTGAGGATTGGGACTTTTGGATCGCACTTTTGCAAAATAACGCTAAAGTTTATAAGGTTCCTGAGGTACTATTTTATTACCGCATAAGAACGAATACGCGAAATAGTGTTTTAGATAAAGAAAAACAATTGCGTTTGCGAAATACAATTTACAGCAACCACAAAGCAGTTTACGATCAGTATTTTGCTGCTCCTGATCTTATTTTTGATAAATACCTTATGAATACAAAATTGAATTCATTGGAAGGGTCAAAGGATTACAAAGTGGGAAAAAAATTATTGAGCCCTTTGCGTTTCATTAAATCTTTATTCGGAAAGTAATATGAGCTCGATTTGTTTATTCGCATCTTATTATACGTCCAACGAGATGCCTTATTATGTTAAGGTTTATTTAACTCAATTGCGAAAAAATTTCTCAAAAACCATTTTGTTATCAAGTAAGCAATTAACCAAAGAGGATTCTGAATTCTTAAAGTTAGAGAACATCGAGTATCAGTTGGAAAAGAACGAAGGCTTTGATTTCGGATTATGGTATAAAGCTTTTCAAAAGATAAACGTTTCGGATTACGATCAAATAGCCCTGGTAAATGATTCCTGTGTTTTGTTTAGATCGTTAGAGCCATTTATGGCTTGGGTAGCAAAGGATAAGGCGGATGTAAAAGGAATGACCTATTCAGAAGCTATTACGCCACACATTCAATCGTATTTTATGATCTTAAATAAAAAAGCAATTGGTTTAACGGCTTCTTATTTTAAAGAGCATAATTTAAAAACAGATATTAATGAAGTTATTAAGATATACGAACTTGGTTTAAACGCATATTTTACCGATAACAAGCTTAAACTTGCTGCTTTTGTTGATAATGACGGATACCAAGGAGAATTTAGTCCTTATTATAAATGTGTTGACTATCATTTGCAAAAAGGTATCCCCGTAATTAAAACCAAAATTCTTTTCGCTTCATACCGTAAGGATGAATTACCAAATTTGGCCCGCATGGGGTTAAATATCGAGGTAGATCATTATTACCAACTTATGGCTAAACAAAGAGATCTGTTGATTGATCCAATTGAATTCAAGAAGCAAAATCCGCCACAAATGAATTCTGTAGATGTTTTGGCATTCAATCTTAAAAGGTCATTAATAAAAATAGTTCGCCCTGCTTACAAGGCCGTTAAAAAATGATGAATCCTTTCATATCAGTTTGTGTGCCGGCATTCCTGCCTGCAGGCGAGGCGGGTAATGGCGAAAAGCATTTAAAAGCATGTTTGGATTCTTGCATTTCTCAAACCTTTACAAATTACGAGATCATTATTTGTGATGATGGTTCCAGCGATAAAAGTTTATCTATCTGTGAAGAATATGCCTCGAAGTATTCGCAAATAAAATTATTTAAGAACGAAAGGAACCTTGGCTTATTAGGTAATTGGAATAAGTGCATGGAATTAGCAACCGGTACTTGGATCAAATTCCTTTTTCAGGATGATCTAATGAATTCCAATTGTTTAGAAGAGTTTGCAAAGAATGCTGTTGATGGCGTGGAATTGATAGTTTGTAAGCGAAATTTTTTATTAGAAGACAATGCTACAGAGGATGTAAAAAATTACTATCAACAACGCGTTAGAACGCTTGAGAATACTGGTAATTTCAACTCCAATGATTTTAGCCCAACAACAATTTCAAAAATTGCAAATGAACATCCTTCGCTTAATTTTATTGCCGAGCCTTCTTTAACTATGTTTAAAAAAGAATCGCTTATAAAAGTGGGCGGTTTTGACAATGAACTTAAACAGATCTGTGATCTTGAATTTTTATTAAGACTAGCTTCCGTTTATGGTTTGCGATACATTCCGCAACAATTATGCACATTTAGAATTCATAATTCGTCAACCACAGTAAAGAATGTGAGCAGCAATAATTATTATATAGATCATGTGGAAGCGCTTTTGTATGTGCTAAAATTACTAAGCAAGCCTCAATTCAAGAGTTTTAGGTCACATATAGGAATAAATGGCCTTTCAAAACATCGAATGTTCGTGAAATATAGATTTTATAAGGCTTCCAGAGCCATAAAAAACAATGAGGACCAGGAAATATTTGACACTTTAAGCTCAAATTATAGGCATTTTATGTATAAATGGTACGATATACCTGTGCTAAAATTATACATGGCACTTAAGTAAATTTTGTATATTTAGAACGATTTTTTGAAACAAATTAACTATGAAGAGCATTATTAAAATTATCACGCTGTCGTTATGCATTGTTTGCGTTAACCAAGTATTTTCTCAAGATACATTACATTTGGATTTTGGTTCAACACAAACTGCTCCCGATAAAGTTATTGAAGACAAGATCGTTGCTTGGGGCAAAACCTTAAACGGCAAAAAGCAAGACATTAATATAATTGCCTATTATCATAAAGGAGAGTTTAAAAAATTTGCCGAGCAACGTGTTGAAGAAATGTTCCTTTCGGTAAATCGTAAAGTTCGCGATTTGGTAACCATCAAATTGCAAGAAGCTCAAAAGGGCGAGAATTATCAAAGAACACGTGTAGATATTATTTACTGGGCTGAAGGAAGTGATCCAAAAACGATGGCTGATAAAAAGAAAGCCGAAGAAAAAGCGGCAAAGGAAACTGAAAAGAAAAAGAAGGACGAAGAAACAAAATTAGCTAAGGAAGCTAAAGACAAAGAGGCAAAAGATAAAAAAGGAACTACTACATCTGCCACAACTAGCAATAGCGACAAAAAAGTTGAAAAAAAGGATGATAAGAAAACAGATAAAATTGCTGATGAAGCAGAAAAAAAGGCGCGTGCAGAGAGATTGAAAATACGTTATGATAAATATGGATCGAGACCAACTAAAGCTGCAGGGCAAGGAGATTGGGTAAAATCCGGAGAAGTAAAAGAGATAAAGGAGTGTAAGCTTGTTATTGCTGAATTCGGAATTAAGGAGCAAGATGAATTAATAATGACAGCCGTTAAAAATTATTGGAATTTCACTACCGACATAACTAGCATGCCTTATAAGGAAGCTAAGGAGTTGGCAAAAAAGGATCCAAAAGTATTTATCATGTTTGTTACTTCTGCAACATCCAAGTCTTTGCCACACGATGGCGCTTTTAATACCTCTTATAAAAGGGTTTCTTCAGGTGCTTTTATGGTTATAGAGAATTCAAAAGGTGGCGTTATGGCAAATAGTTATATCCCAACGTATGGTGGTGAACTTACTCCTGAGATATTAGCGTTTGGTGTTTCATCCATCAACTGTATGCTTAAAACAATGGAAGAAAGGCAACTGGGAAGTAATATTAAGTTGTTTGGAGTATATAAAGAGCATTCGCCATCACTAAAGAAGAAAACACTCTATATACCTGAAGGGTGGGTGGATGAGAAATTGGATAAAGCTCAAGCTAAAAGCGACTATAAGGCTGAGTTTGAAATTGTTTCTTATGAGAAATGGAGAGATGCCATATTAAATAAGGAGGATGTTGCTTATGTTATTATTGCACCAAGACCTGTTGGAGGTAAATTTGTTTATGAGCATTATTTAATGGATGCTAAAACAGGAAGCGTATTGATAATATCTTCTAATAGCGCTGCTACAATGGACCTTGGTATTGCTGACAATGTTAATTTGAATAAAGCAAATACGGGATTTATTAATAATAAGAATATAAAAAAGTATAACGACGCTTTATCTGGCGATTGGTAAGAATTTACTCTCAATAAATTTTTATGCGAGGAAACCCCTCGCTTTTTTTATTTAAATCAGCCCCATCAATTTATCTATGTAATTACTCCAGGTAAAATCTTTAGCGCTTTTATGCGCAGCCATCATTAATTGTATTTGCTCCTCTTTTGAATTCTTCAGCATTTTTTCTATGCATGTGATAAGCGTATTGTTTTCATCTATAAAGTAACCAAAGTCAATTGCAGAGCCATACGTTTCTGTAAATTCATCATATGGCCTTGTGATCACTGGGGTGTAAAAATACATAGCCTCAGTTGTGGATGAAAATCCTCCCCAATCTTTTGTTGAGTTAGTAATTACCAAAGCCTCTGAAAGAAGTTTATAGTAGCGTTCGTTTTCTGAAGTAACACTTTTATTTAAATACCCATGATAAAAAATGCTTGGATATTCTAATTTTGTATCTTCTTTATTGATACCAATAAAATGCAATTCAAGATCCGGATAAATACTTTTTATTTTTTTAAAGGTTTCAATGAGTTCCATAGCCCCTTGCAAATATTTTTCATTGCCAATAAATAAAAGTTTTTGGCTATTCTGTTTTGTTTCTAAAATCTTTTCTTTATTTAATTCAAAATTAGAATTAATAACGTTTCCTAAATAATGAACGTTGGTATTGCTGTAGTTCTTGCGAATGAATGTGGTTGATAATGGAAATAAACCTAGAACAAGATCGGCTTTTTCAATATGCTGTTTCTCTCTTTCTAAACACGATCGTTCAAACCACTTTTGTTTTCGATCCAAAAAAGTACTGATATAATACAAATAGGTCCAATCGCCAAACGAAATAACTTTCTTCTTAAAATTTTCAGGCACTGTAAAACTAAATGTCAAAAAAATAGCTGCACCTGTATTGGAATACGTTTCTAATGCATTACTTATTTTTTTATTGGTTAAAATGTAATTTAACTTTGATCTAAAGTAGGTGTGGTTTGAGTTTCGGTAAATAAGTTTGAGAAAAGCGAATGCTGTGTATTTATACAAATTAAAAAGCGTTTCGTTCTCTTCAATATTAACTCTATTTACTTTGTAACCTTTAAGCTCTAATGTTTTTGTAAAAAAGTAGGGCACATTCGACCAGGTTTTAAGGTTAGTTGAATCACCAACCGAAAAGACAGTTATTTCTTTTACTTCTGCCAATTAATTAAAAAGTCTTCTTTTTAAAATGCGAATGATGAGCATAAATGAAAGTGTAGAAAAATTTTTTCGCCCATATGATTTACTAATAGAATACTGCTCTTCTAAAAATCTAAAGTTTTTACTTCCCGATTTGGAAGCATCGTAGTATCTAAAATAAGCTACATTGTCTTCGAGTTTATGAACTTCGGCGGCGTTTTTTAAAAGGCGTAAAATATACTCATAATCAAAAGCAAAGCCGTATTTGGCAAGTTCTCCAATTTTTTTTGTAAATTCAGTTTTAAAAAATGAACCGGGTTGACTAATGGAAGCATCTGTTTGTGTTAGTTTCTGTAAGTTTAGATCTCCACTTGTATAGCTCTTGTAAAACTTTGATTGCGCGTCTATATACCCCACATTTCCATATATATAGTCGATGTTTGTATGCTTATTTAAAATATCTGCTATCTTAAAAAATCCATCAATATCTAACAGATCGTCGGTGTTCAACCATGTCCAATAGTCTCCGGCAACGTGTTTCAAACCTTTATTAATAGCGTCGTATTGTCCCTTATCTTTTTCTACAATTAAATTGTCAATGGCCTCTTTAAAATCATCTATCACAGCGGCAGTTTCCTTGTTAGAGCAATTGTCAACCAATATCAATTGAACCAATATATTCTTTTGGGCAGCCTGTTTCTTTAAAAGAGCAACATTTTCAAGAGTTTCCCTAATGTATTTATCCTGATTAAAGGAGGGTATAATGATTGAAAATGAAGCCATTACGCGAATATAGAGCTTATATTTTTTAAATGATCAATGTTTATAACAAATCAGCTAACAAACCGTTATTCATTCTTAATATTTTAAATTTGATGTAAATGCGGATATTATTGTTGGCAGATGTGGCTTCGGGTCACACCGAGAAATGGGCTTTAGGCCTTGCTCAACGAGGCATTGAGGTTGGCATTTTTTCATTGAACAAAACCGAGTTCCCTTGGATGGCAAACGTGCCAAACATAAAAGTATTGTTTGAATTAAAAGAACGGCATGTTGCAAACGGACTTAGCAGTAAGTTTACATACTTTACATATATTCCTAAATTAAAAAAGATAATTAGCAATTTTAAACCCGATGTGGTTCACGCACATTATGCTAGTAGTTACGGATTATTAGGCGCCCTCATTAAATTTCATCCTTTTGTTTTATCAGCATGGGGAACCGATGTGATGAAATTTCCTCAAGAGAATTTCATGAATAAAAAGATCATGCGTTTTAATTTGAAATGCGCCGATGCAGTTTGCGCAACATCTGAAACCATCAATGCATATATTCAAGAACTCTATCCACGAAAAGTTAATGTGATCCCTTTTGGAATTGATTTCAATACATTTAAACCGGATCTTTCTTTAAGAAGTAAAGATCATTTTGTGATCGGCGCCATAAAATCCCTCGAAAAAATTTACAATATTGACGTCCTCATAAAAGCATTTGTCCTTGTTCATTCAAAGTATCCAAAAACACAATTAATGATAGTGGGCGATGGAAAAGAAAAGGATAATTTAAAACGCCTAGTAAAGCAATTGAATTTGAACGATTCGGTTGAATTTACAGGTAAAGTTCCTTTTAAGGAAACGGTAAATTATTTCAACAAATTAAATTGTTTGGTTAATGTTTCGCAATACGAAAGTTTTGGCGTGAGCGTTATCGAAGCCATGGCCTGTATGGTTCCGGTGGTGGTTAGCGATACCGGCGGACTAAAAGATATTGTTTCTAATGGAGAAACGGGAACTTGTGTTGAACCTGGCAACATTGCTAAAACAGTAGAAGCCATTGAGAGGGTAATAATGGACAAAAATTTTGCAACCACAAGCGCCGAGAAAGCGTTAAATAGTGTAAGAGAGAGATTTAATTGGCAAACAAATCTTGATCAACAAATAGCGGTTTACCAATTGCTGGTAAAGACATAAAGTGCTAATAAAAATTACATTATGAATTTACAGCAACAATTCGTATCTTACTAATGTAAAAAGAATAGATTATTAATAATGCGCGCGTTTTTCAGATCCATAGCACCCGAGTTTATTTTGCAGATTTATAAATCGCAAAAGAAGAAGAAGCGCGACAAAGAACGCCAAAAATTAGTGCTTCAAGGAAAAGTTATTGTAGAAACCGATATCGTTGAACAATTAAGAAAAAACGGCTTGAACTCAGGCGATGTGGCCATGGTTCACTCTTCGTTAAGTAGGCTTGGAAATGTACAAGGTGGCGCAAGCACTGTTATAAGAGCATTGATAGAAGTTTTAGGCGATAATGGAACTCTTGTGATGCCATCTTTTCCTTCGCTTGGATATACATTTGATTATTTAAATAAAAATCCTGCGTTTGATGTAAGGCATACACCATCGCAAATGGGCGCTATTACCGAAACATTCAGAAAAATAAAAGGCGTAAAACGCAGCATGCATCCTACGGATCCGGTTTGTTCGATAGGAAAAGAAACAAAATTCTTATTGAAGGATCATTACTCTCAACTAACACCCTATAATCAAAATAGCCCTTTTTATAAATTAATCACCTTAAAAGGAAAGATAGTTCTGCTGGGAACAAAATTAGATACGGTAACAAATTTTCATGTGATGGAAGATCTTATTGGGAATTTTAAATTTCCGGTATATCATAAAAAGCAATTTTTGGTAAAAGTGAGAGATGAAGTAGGTGTTGAGAGAATGGTAACAACGAAGTCTCATGATCCTGCCATGTCTAAAAAAAGAAAATGTAATGAGTTAGAGCCGGCTTTTATAAAAGATGGTATAATGAAACGATTTACTATTGGTGATGCCAATTGCGCAATAATTGATGCAGAGAAAATGCATAGTTGGTTGATGGAAAAATATAAAGAAGGAATAACCATGTATACGCCGTTTGGAGGTGAGCTGGATTAATATGCAGATACATTTGAGCTTTGACTATGAATTGTTTTTTGGGGTGAATGCAGGCACTATAGAGAAATGCATCCTTGAACCAACGCAACAACTAATTCAACTTGCCGAAAAAAACAGTATTCCACTTATATTTTTTGTTGACGCAGGTTATTTAGTTCAGTTAAAAAAGAACTCTCAGTACGCAAGCTGTAAGTTGGATCTTGAAAGGATCTCTTCGCAAATCGCGAAACTTTCTTCATTAGGACATCAAATAGCACTTCATATTCATCCGCATTGGGAAGATAGTAAATTTGATACCGATAGCAATCAGGATGATAAGTGGATCATCGACACAAAACGGTATAAGCTTTCTGATTTTTCTAAAGAGGAAGCATCTCAAATAATTTCTAAGTATAATGCAGCACTTTTTGATATCACCGGAAAAAAATGCACAGCCTACAGAGCAGGAGGATGGTGCGTTCAGCCTTTTTTACACATTAAAGCGGCTTTAAAAGAAAATGATATTACTATTGATAGCAGCGTTTATTTTAATGGTTTTCATGATTCGCCCGCGCATTCATATGATTTTACAATTGCAAAGGATAAAGCTGAATGGAAATTTGAAAATGATCCATGCGTAGAAGATCTTAAAGGAAGCTTTAAAGAAATAAGCATTACGCCGGATAAGGTCGGTGCTTTGTTTTATTGGGAACTATACTTTAAAATGAAAAGTGCTCCCGAAAAATTCAAACCCCTTGGCAATGGCATATGGTTAAAAGATAAAGGGAGAATTTATAAACAGTTTCATTCAAGCACCGATCATTTTGCATGCGCCGATGGTTATTTTTCATCTAGATTAATACATAATCTTCAACAATGCGAACAAAAGAAATTTGAACGCATGATGGTGTTAAGTCACCCAAAATCATTGGCACCTTGCTCATTCGATTATTTAAATGAATTTATTGTGTTTGCTAAACAACGCGGACATCATTTTGCCATTCTCAATTAATGGAAAAGATAAAGATTATATCGCATACCGCTCTTGATCTTAAGAAATGGGATAAAGCCATTTTAAATTCTCCTTTTGCTTTGGTGTTTGCTCAATCATTTTATTTAAATGCCACAGCGCCTAATTGGAAAGCATTGGTGTTGGATAATTACAAAGTAGTAATGCCTTTAACGCAAGCCAGTAAATTGAATATTAAATACCTTCATCAACCGCCATTTACATCGCAATTAGGAATTTATGGGAATGCAACAAAAAAAGACATTGAATACATTGAATCGGTTTTACGAAAGAACTATAAGTTTATTGAGATCGAACAAAATGCTTATTCTAAATTTCAAAATAATGTAAAGGATAAGGTAACATACGTTATCGACTATAAAAAAGGATATAAATTCAACGATAATACCAAGCGTAATATTTCAAAAGCAAATAAGTTAAATTACAAAATAAGTGAAGTTATGGATCTTGAAAGTGTTTTAGAACTAGCCAAAAGCAAGATCTTTTCTTGGTTACAGAAGGAGCATAAAGTACCAGAGGCTCATTGTGTTTTGCTTTTAAAGTTGATAACGAATGCATTTGAACAAAAGGCCTTAAAATGTTTTGTAACTGTTGATGAAAGTGGGGCACCGCAAGCTTTAGGATATTTTATTTTTAATAATTTTCATGCTGTATTTTTGAAGGGCATGAGTTTTAATAAAAAAGATAATAATGGAAGCATGCATTTATTAATGAATTACGCCGTAAATTATTTTGAAAATAAAGTTAGCTTGTTTGATTTTGGAGGGGGAGCTGCAGCAGGTATTGCTACGTTTTATAAAGGTTTAGGCGGAAGGGAATTAAAATACCAAGTCCTTAAGATCAACCAACTTCCTTGGCCCTTAAAACTGATAAAGAAATAATATTTTGAAACTACTTATCCTCACACAATATTTTCCTCCTGAAGTTGGCGCTCCGCAAAACCGCCTCTACGAACTGGCTTTGCGCTTAAAAAGTAATGGAGTAGATGTAACGGTTCTGACTGCTATGCCTAATTATCCGCAAATGCAAATTTATAAAGGGTATGAGAGCAAAACCTATATGTTTGAGGACATGCAAGGCTTAAAAGTTCATCGGGCCTCTATTTTTATTTCTTCCAACAGATCTATCATTTCGCGCTTGCGAAATTATTTTTCTTTTGTTCGATCGAGTATAAAGGTTGGTGAAAAACAGTTGGATAAAAATTACGATCTTTTAATGTGCGAATCACCGCCATTATTTCTTGGATATTCGGCTATGAAACTGGCAAAAATAAAGAGCGCCAAACTTATTTTTAATGTAAGCGATCTTTGGCCCGAGAGCGCCGAAAAATTAGGAGTGGTAAACAACAAGTTCCTTCTTAAAATGGCATATAACCTCGAAGCAAAGCTTTATAAACGTTCTGCTTTGGTTACAGGGCAAACACAAGGTATTTGTAAAAGTATTCATGCGCGATTTCCATCGGTAAAAACATATTGGCTCCCAAATGGCGTTGATCTTGATTTTTATGATCCGGCTAAAGTTGAAGTAAGTAGTTGGAGAATAATGAATAACTTAAAGCAAGATGATTTTATTGTGCTGTACGCTGGCATTATTGGAATTGCGCAAGGCTTGGATGTTATTTTAAAGGCTGCCGCACAATTAAAAGATAAACCCGCCGTTAAATTTGTGTTATTGGGTAATGGTTCAGAAAAAGAACGATTAGCACTTTTAAAAACACAAATGCAGTTAACGAATGTTTTGTTTATTGATGGCGTTTCAAAAAATGAAATGCGTGGTGTTTTGAAGGAAGTAAACGCAGCGGTAATTCCATTACGTAAGCTGGATTTGTTTCTGGGAGCTATTCCTTCAAAGATATTTGAGAATTTAGCAATGAAGATCCCCGTTTTATTAGGCGTTGACGGAGAAGCACGCGAATTATTTGTGAATCAAGGAAAATGTGCTTTGTACGTGGAGCCTGAGAATGCAAATGATCTTGTAGCAAACGTTTTCAAACTTTATGAGGATAAAGTTTTGCAAAAGCAGTTAGGCGAGGCAGGGCGGGGCTATGTAATGCAATATTTTAATAGAGATACTATTGCTACTGGATTTTACAAAAAACTACTTGAGCTAAAATGAGTTTAAGCGATCAAATACATGCGCAATACAACAAACGCTCTTACAAAGCGCATTTGTACCAGCGATCGTATTATACCAACGCTGTGCAGAAGGAGATAAAAGTTTTTGCAAAAGATCTACTTACGTTAAAATTCAATAATTTATCTAAAGTAAAATTGCTTGAAATTGGCGCCGGAAATGGCACTAATGCCTTTTTATTTGAAGAAATCGGATTAAAACTCGTGAATATTTCGTTTAATGAGTTAATAGGGGAGAGGATGGAAAATATTAAAAATGGATTCCCAAATAATAAATTGTACGAAGGCGATGCCACGCATGTTCAGTTTCCTGAAAAGTATGATATCGTTTTTCAGTCAACCGTTTTTACATCTATTTTAAATGATAAAGACCGTAAAGCCCTCGCCGATAAAATGTGGAGTTTGTTGAATCCGGGTGGTGTTATTTTATGGTACGATTTTATTTACAATAACCCCAAGAATCCTGATGTAAAAAAGGTGGATATCCATGAGGTAAAGGGCTTGTTTAACAAATCAAGCAATTCAATTATCAAAAGAATAACCTTGGCCCCGCCAATAGGCCGAAAAGTTGGTAAATTGTACCATCTCTTTAATGTTCCCTTTCTTAGAAGTCATATCTTAGCAGTATTTCAAAACGGAAATGGTTAAAAATATAACACTCTTATTTTATTTTTTCCCTGTTATCATTGCCTTTTTATTACCCTTTGGCAATGCGATCACTTCTCCTTTAATTGCTTTATGGCTCATTACCTCCTTCTTTTGCTTTAAACAATTATTTGAAGGCAAGTGGAAGAACATTTGGTTTATAGGAGGCATTTCTTTTTTTGCTTTAAGTGTGATCTCTAATTTTTTGTATTACAATCCTGCCGATGCTTTAAGTGCCGTTGAAGTAAAGCTTACATTCTTTTTGTTTCCTTTTCTGTTTTTTTTATTCAAATTCAATAAAGAAGTGACCAAGCGTATTGTGATTGGTTTTGTTTCGGGATGTATGTTTGCGTGCTTTTTTTGTTTAGCTAGAGCGTTTTTATATTTGTTTCAAGGAGATAGCAGTTATTTTTATTATTCCAACTTTTCTTATTTTATGCATAGCGCTTATTTTGCCATGTATCTTAATCTTGCGGTAGTATTTGTAGTGCTTTTTTATTTTAAATGGTTTAAAACCGACCCTTCTTTTAAATACATTGCTTATTTTTTTATTACACTCTTTGTATTGTGCATTTTACTTTGCGCTTCTAAATTGGGCATCATTAGTTTGTTTGTTCTTGTGCCATTATTGCTTGTGCTCGAACTTAGATCTCGCTTAAAACTTAAACATTACGTAATTTCTATTGCCAGTGTTATTGTTCTTTCGGCAAGCGTTTATGCTGTTTTCCCTCAAGTGTTTGATCGTTTGCGTTCCGTTGCCGTTGTTACTGAAGGAACTATTGATAAAACCGCTAAAGAGAGCTCTTCGGTAAGGGTTTTGATATGGAGCGAGTGCAAAAAAATAGTAAAAGAAAATCTTTTATTTGGTGTAGGGGTGAGCAATGTAAACGAAACTCTTTATAAAAAATATGAAGAGAACGGCTTAACAGGTGCTTTAGAAAATAAACTCAATGCGCATAACCAATTCTTTCAAACAACTATCGGCATGGGAATTATAGGGTTTATTAATTTGGCAATTCTTACATTAGGATTAATTATTTACGGCATTCGTAAAAAAAATAATATGATTTTGTTCTTTGGCTTACTTATTACCATTAATTTTTTAGTAGAAAGTATGTTGCAAACATCTGCCGGCACAGTATTTTTTGTATTTTTCTTTTGTTTTTTAATTGTATTCTATAAAAATAAGTTTAATGAAGAAACTATTTAGCCTTTTATGTGTTTTAGGATCTCTCAATATATTTTCTCAAAAAGGTGAATTTTTATGGCCCTTAGATAAACCTATTATTCTTTCGGGTAATTATGGAGAATTACGCCCAAATCATTTTCATGCGGGATTAGATTTTTCAACCAAAAATGCTATTAATTTGCCGGTGTATGCCACAAAAGACGGTTACGTTTCTCGCATTAAAGTAAGTTCTGCAGGTTATGGTAAATGTGTTTATATAACTCATACTAATGGCAAAGTAACTGTGTATGGCCATTTAACCAATTACGAACCTGCTTTGAATAAATATGTAAAAACAGAACAAAAAAAAGCTAAGCAATACGAAATTGACTTGTATCCCAAACCAGGCGAATTAAAATTTAGAGCCGGTGAAATTATTGGCTATTCCGGAAATACCGGAAATTCTTCAGGGCCGCATTTGCATTACGAAATTCGTGATGAAAAAACAGAAATTCCTTTGAACGCAGCTTTGTTTTATGAGTATGAAGATACGCAAGCACCAACTTTAACACATATTGGACTTTATAATTTGGCTGACACAACCAATCCGAGGTTTTTAAGTTTTCACGCTGTGCTTAACAAAGAAGGAAAGTGGAAATTGAAAAAAGATACTATCGTTTTAAAACAAAATATTATCGGCTTGTCTTTTTCAGGACAAGATAGATTTACAGCCACAGGAGGCTCGAATAATATTTATGAAGTACAAATTAAGTATGACGATAAACCATTTTACAAGCATCAATTAGATTATATTCCTTTTGATGATGCTAAATATGTGAGTCAGTTCTCACAAGTGCAAGAGAAATGGCGTTTTCAAAAATGTTTTCAATCCACTTTGTTTCCTAAGGGAATGTACAAAGGTGTGGCCAATAAAGGAAGATTAATTTTAACGGATACAAGTTTCCATAAGATTCAAATGATATTTAAGGATGAAAGAGGAAATCAAAGCGAATTCGAATTTTATGTGAAGGCAAGAGAAATTAATTATTTTGAGCCACCAACTATAAAGGGCGATATTTTTGCTAACGCCAACGAAGATGTTCTTTTTGGAAGAAAAAAACTGCAGATCTTTATTCCTGCTTATACCTTGTATAATTCAGGCGCCATCATATTTGAAAACACCTTGGAGGCTTCGGGCAAATTAATGATCTTACCATTTGATGCTACGTTGCGAAGTACAGCCATTGTTGGATTTGAAGTGCCTAAAAAGTATAAAAAATTTAAGGATAAGTTGGTGTTTAAAAATGCTGACAATACCTATACACCCATTGTAAAAAACGATTCGGTATTTTATTCGGTTAGGAATTTTGGTGGATTTGTTTTAAATGTGGATTCAACGGCTCCAAAAATAAAAGTAGAAGTACCCGGTCCAAAAATAAAAGCTGCTAAAGGTTTATCGAAAGTTATTTTTGTTATAAGTGAGGAATTGAGTGGAATTAAAGAGTATCAGCTAACCATAAACGGCGAATGGGCTTTAGCCGAATTTGATGCTAAAAGTGGCAGACTTACTTATTTTATAGAATCGGATACTCCTAAAGGCGAACTTAATTTTGTGGTTGAAGCCATGGACAGATGCAAAAATAAGGCAAGTTTCAATTTGAAATTGATGAATTAGATAGTTTTTGAAGTTGAGTAGGGTACATAAGAGTATGTTTCACATAGAAGCATTTCATTTTCAATTTCCTTAAAATAGAATTCTAGAACTATTTTGTCATTAGGGTTTTTAAAAAAATTTTAATGTGTTTTTCATTATTGACACAAAAGCCAGATGATATTTATTCATAGCCGTTCTCCACCCTGAGACGATACGTACTTGCAACTCAACATCAAACTGATGGAGAAGAAGAGTTTTATATTTGAATTTTTTTTCATGATTTTTTATTTGAAACTGTAAATTAAACTGGTATTAAATGTTATATAATTAACGTGGTTTATAGAAGACCGGTAATTTTGTATATATCTCGGATTATTATAGTAATTACTAAACGGGTCAGTAGCTTCATCATCGAATAAATCGTTAAGAAAAAATAAGGGAACGCCAATTTCCCCAGCAATACTTGATTTTTTTGTTAACTTATAACAGCCTCGGGTATTGAACTCAGGTTGTCCCCCGCTATTGGTGGTAACGTTTTGTGGCCTTGCGCCGTTGGGCTTTTGAAACATCATGTTTCTATACCCACAAATGTTTATTTAAAGATACAAATGTTTTTTAGTGAGGGCAAA
>JAWXAS010000091.1:0-3189 GCA_034439635.1 Bacteroidota bacterium
CCATTCTTTTTTATAAAAGGAGTGATAAAAGTGACTTGCTATAGATTCGAGTGTCTTCATTTAATTTGGTTCAGCTATGATTATCGGCAATAGTTTTTAGCTTATTAATCAAGCTGAGGATTTATTAATCAATTACTTTTTCTTTTTCTCGTCTCTTTCGATGATGTATCGATTTACGTGGTAATAAATTCCGCGCAACAGAATACTTATCCAGTCTGGTCATCCATTCAATTCGTATCCTAATTCGTATACCGCTTTTTAAATCAAGAGCGTGCGAATTAAAATATCATCCTCGTTACTCAGTGTTGACCCCATGCCCATACTTTCCATGCAAGCACCTAAATAAAAACGGCTTACACAATGTTGCAAACGCTTTGCGGAATGTTATTTTAAATGAATTTATTTTAATAGCGGGCATGTGAAGCAAGGTTAGTGAGGGTTAGGGGTAGCTAAAAATATTTCATAGGTCTTTGCTTCCGAGGTCCATTTGTATCCCAACTCAAATCTGTTTTACCGCCAACAGGTTACTCCGCTGGAGTAAAATACACGAAGAAATAATTTTCCACAAACACGTTGCTCCTCTGGAGAAGCAAGCATCAAACAATTAAAGATTTATCAATCAATGTAAATCAACTATTATAGTTTAAAAGCAATTTCCCAGAGCTCGGCACGCATTCGTCTTGATCTTGTGTAGTAAAGTTGTTAATTTCAATTTTTATTCAGGTTATGGTTAACTATTATCAAAGTGCAAAAAACAAACCGCAAATATTTAATCAGCTAAATTGTAAGGAGCTTTTATTTGTTCACTACAATTGCCCGCTAGAATTTGGCAAAACTATTAATTGGTCTGAGCAGAATTTTATCTTATATATTATTTCAGGAAAAAAAGGTTTGCATACTCCCGGCCAATCTTGGATTCTCACTAGAAGTGACGCTGCCTTTGTAAAGAAAGGCGCAGCCATCATCGATAAATATTTTACTGAAGAAGTACTTTGCATCATCACCTTCTTTATTCCCGACAATTACCTACGATCTTTCATTCACGACCATAAAAATTTAACGCGTCAAAAAGTTTTGAGTACATCCTGTAATGATCTGGTAATACCCTTACAGACCAATGATTTAATGAGTGCCTATATAGAATCATTATTGCCTTATTTTTATGCCGAAACAAAACCTTCCGAAGAGCTACTCGAGTTAAAATTTCGCGAACTCCTCCTCAACATTTTAAGCAATCCGGAAAATCAACAGCTAAACAATTATTTACACCAACTCACCATGTCGCGAGCCGACAATCTACGGCAAACGATGGAGGCAAACTGTCTTTTTAATCTCACGTTGGAGAACTATGCAAGATTAAACAACTTAAGTCTATCATCTTTTAAACGACACTTCTTTTCCGTATTTCACATGAGCCCGGGGCAGTGGTTGCTGCGACAAAAACTTGACTATGCGCACAAGCTGTTGCTTACATCGGACAGATCGATATCAGAAATTTGTTTTGAAAGTGGATTTGAGGACAGCACCAACTTCAGTCACGTGTTCAAGAAAAAATTTGGCGAATCACCATTAAAATTCCGCGCGAAATTTAACCCGCCATACAGTTATAAAATATGAACCGCGTTCACAAATAGTTGATCTTTTTAACAAGGTTTTCGCTGTTATACCTATTTACCTTTATTGGACAATTAAATAAGGTATAACTAACAACCCTTGAGTATGAAAAAAATTAAAAACATTCAAGCAATGTTCACGATGTTCACACTTACAATCTTGACCTTCGCGTTTAACGCCTGCGAGAAAGAGCCTGTAATGAACATTGGAACCGCCAGTAAAGAAAATGCCAATGTTATTGTCGATTGGTATGAACTTCAATTGAAGATGACGTTAAATGCCAGTCCCGCAATTAGCCCTCTAATAGCTAACCGGTCGTATGGCTTTATTGGAGTAGGGCTTTATGAATCTGTGCGCCCGGGCATTAAGAATTCAATCAGCTTAAGTCAAAAGCTTTTACAAATGCCAGCAATGCCCATGACGGAGAATGGGAGTAGATATTCATGGTCGGTTTCGGCTAATGCAACATTGGCCAAGTTGGTTGCTTATTTCTACCCAGTGGCAGTTGTTACGGCTAATCAACAACGGATTGATTCTTTGGAAACGGCTTATAATGAGACATTAAAATTAACGCTTGACGCACAAGTATTTGTGCGCTCGCAGACGTTCGGAATCGCAGTAGCAGAAGCCATTATTAACTGGTCACAGAGTGACAATCTTAATCTTTCGAATGCTGATTACACGCCTCCCGTATTCCCTGGTTCTTGGGTGCCAACATCGCCAGCAAATGGATTATCTCCTTATTTTGGAAACACGCGCCCGTTCATAGAAGAAAGTTTACAACATACCTCTCCTTCTTTTGTATATGCATATTCGGAAGAACTAAATTCTGATTTTTACAAAATGGTAAAGGATATGTATGACAACTCTAAAACCCTTACAACAGATCAAAAAAACATTGCCCTTTATTGGAATGACGCGGGCGTTGGTGTTGGCTATTTACCTCCCGGACATTCTGTTTCTATTCTCACTCAAACTATTAAAAAAGAAAAAAGCAATCTGGCTGATGCCGCTGTAGCTTGCGCGAAAACTGGCATTTCTTTGCATGATGCTATTATTGCGTGTTGGAAATCAAAGTATGAACACAATTTACTTCGACCAATTACCTATATCAAAAAAAATATAGATGACTCTTGGGCACCCGTATTAGGGACACCGCCATTTCCTGAATACCCTGCAGCCCATGCTTTTATTACAGCAGCATTTATGGAAACCATGACAAACCTTTATGGGAATAACCATTCCTTTACTGACAATACCTATCAGACAAAATATGGTGGTGCGCGCACTTACACCTCATTCAACGCTGCCGCAGAGGAGTGCGGAATGTCACGGTACTTCGGTGGTATTCACTATCTGCCTTCTATTACCAACGGATTAAAGTTAGGAAAGGAAGTAGGCACATTAGTCAATAACATAAAGCTTACGCCTTCCAACGATCACTAAAAACGTATCGCAACACAAAGTTTAAAAACTTAGTCAATTGAAGGGAGTCTTCGGACTCCTTTTTTTTAACCTTTTGTGTTGCACTTATTACTTGAACTTAGGATAGACGTAAACTGATTTAAAAATAAA
>JAWXAS010000092.1:0-3316 GCA_034439635.1 Bacteroidota bacterium
GACCCCGCAGTGCGACAAACATAGCAAAGTACAAACAAGCTTGAAGTGATAGCCCGATAAGGCGCCCAAATAATAAAAATACTTTTTGAGGTTCGACTAAATAGAGTCGACGTTCAGCGCCACAACAAAATTCCTCTTGCCGTTACCAATAATCCTATTTTTACTTTACATGGCCGAAAATAATACCAAAGAAACCAAAGCAAGCGTTGACGCTTATTTGAAAAAGATCAAAGACGTAAAAAAGCGTACAGATTGCGCAAGCCTTATTAAATTATTAAACGAGGTGACCGGTTTTGCTGCCAAAATGTGGGGAACGGCTATAGTTGGTTTTGGGAGTTACCATTACAAATACACCAGTGGCCGCGAAGGTGATGCGCCTTTAGCTGCTTTTGCTTCTCGTGCAACTTCCATTGTTATTTACCTTTATTGTGATAAAGAAAAAAAAGATGGTTTGATAGAGAAGTTAGGCAATTACAAAATGAGCGGCGGCTGTGTACATATTAAAAAGCTGGAAGATATTGATACAAGTGTTTTAAAGAAATTGGTAAAAAACTCAGTACAGTATTACAAGAAGTTATATCCCAAAAAATAAATTACTGCAGCACACTAAAGCGCAGCAATTCGTACGCATGATAATTAATTGTTGATGGCGTTGAAGGAAACGGGCATTTTTTTACGCGACCAACATTCTTTTTCCAATAGGCTCTTTCTACTTCCCATAAATAAGTGGTGGATGATTGTGAAGCGTATTGGTACGAATAATAAATGCATCGGAGATTGGCATACGTATTACCAGCCACATTTTTTAAAGTATCAACATTATAATTATTGTTTATTCCATAGCCATAAGTGCTTGTTGTAGCGGTATACACCGGATTAAAAATGATCGTATTCCTAGCCCCTCTTCTTTCTATCCGGTCATAAGGATAAGAGCATAAAGCATATTCGTAATCCGGATCATTAAATCGAATGGTTATATTTTCAATATTGTGCGCGGTAGAAGTAGATGTACTAACAGTTATAGAAGTTATATAAACGCTATCGATGGAATTATCAATACTATCTTTATAGATCCAGTAACTTCCTTTTTTAAAATAGCCCCACTCTTTTAAAGCCGGCGTAACTAAAACATCGGTTCTAACAACCGGCACCGGATCTTCTTCCTTTTCACAAGAAGTAAATACACATATAAATGAAAGTATAAATAAAGTAATAAATTTCACGCCTCAAGTTACAATTTTTCAAGCGATCCTGCAATACACATCCTTGTTACATAAAACTCTTCCCATCCTAAAACCAATGATGCAGATGTTCCTTTTACCGAACGCGTGAGGGATTGCAGTGGAAAGCCCGGAGCCAGAAGTGAGGAACGAACTTGTGGCGAGGACTTGGAACGAAAAGCCCGACCCCTACAAGTAAAATGCTCCCATTTTTTCGAGACATTTTAGTTCGTAGGGGGCACGCCCAAATAGAAATATCAAAACCTCTTCTCAACAAAAACCCCTCCCAAAAATAAAAAAATCCATAAATGAAACCTCTGTAGTAGTTGTGCGTACAATAATACTAACTAACCCAATGTAGGCTGATGTTATGAGAAAACTACGATTGAAATATTTCATTATTTGCCTGGGGCTTGGGTTAACCTCCGCAAAACCTCAAAACTCCTTAGTTCCTGCCAAAAATGTTTTAGCTGAATATATTAGCACGGGCGAAATGAATTTGCAGTGGAGCTCCGAAAAAGAGATCCTTATTATTGCTTCTCCACATCAATTAAGAACGTCGCCAAACAAAAAAGCATATAGTCATTGCACTAAATATGGATCGGGCGCAACCCTTGATGATGGTTTTGTGGTGTATAAAGGCAAAAAAAATGCGATTATAGTTTCGGGTTTAGAAATGGGGCAGTATTTTTATTTCACCACCTTTGAAGCCAATGAAAAAGGCGTGTTTAATATTCCGGGGCCATCCCTTACCTCTTTTGTGGTTTGGAGCATTGGAACTAAAGCCGAGATCAATTTTAAAGCCACAACAGTTTCGGCCGATCAACATTATAAGATTGAAAAAAGTGCCGACGGAAAAAGCTGGACTGAACTTACCACCATGAATGCTTCGCAGGAATTAAAAGGTGTTGTTGGTTATAATTTTATAGATAAAGGTCCGCTTAACGGCGATTATTCCTACCGCTTAAAGCAAGGTACTGGAAATACGTACGTTGCTTCTGAGCCCGTTAGCATTCAAAGTTTTTCATTTTCAAATGTGTTTGAAACATGGCAATCGGAAACAGATCCAAATAATTGGTTTGTGATGAGCGACGTGAACATGAACATACATGTGGTAAATGCTTTGGGCGAAGTGGTAAAACGTGTAAGCCTTGAAGAACAAAACAACTATGGTTATATGATAGATGACCTTCCTAATGGCATTTACAGCATAAACGGGACTAATTATAATGGGAAATTAAATAGTAAAATAACGGTTAACAGATGAAAATATACAGATACATATTTATTATAGTTTGCCTTTTGGTGATTTGCTTGTCGTAGTGGTATTACAAAACGAAGAGCATAGGCGTTCTGATTTGTTTTTGGTAATTTTATGGGATCATACTGCCTAAAAATTACAAATGATACAAAACGCTGAATTAGAAAAACTAAAATTCCCAATTGGTAAATTTGCACCTCCTGCAAACTACACGGCCCAACTATTACAAACCTTTAAAGAAAGCATCAAAAACTTTCCGCAAAAACTACGAGCCGAAACTGCGCACTTAAATGATCAGCAATTAGACACGCCATACCGACCGAATGGCTGGACCATTCGCCAGGCTATTCATCATTGCGCTGATAGTCACATGAACGGATTTACACGTTTGAAATTAGCCTTAACAGAAAACAAGCCTACAATTAAACCATACGATCAAAATGGTTTTGCTAATTTAAGTGATAGCAAAATGCCCATTGATGTAAGTTTAAATATTTTGGAAGGATTGCATGCGCGCTGGTATAATGTAGTATGTAATTTAAAAGAAAGTGATCTTGAACGTAAGTATATTCACCCCGAATATGGAAAAGAAGTTCCGATGAAGGAATTCATTGCACAATACGCCTGGCACGGAGCAACTCATTTAGGACATATTACTTCGTTGAAGGAAAGAATGGGTTGGAAATAAGCCACGAATTAAGGTGAAGCAATTTCATAAAATATAAGCCACGAATTTCACTAATTAGTCGTCCCTCAAAAACTCTGTAAGCCTTGTTATTATTGAGTTTGTTTAAAAATAGTGCGATAAAAATCTCTCGAAAAAAGTAAAAAAGGA
>JAWXAS010000093.1:0-8683 GCA_034439635.1 Bacteroidota bacterium
ATCTTTGCTTTAGGAATTATTTGTGTATCGGCACTAGGGTTGATGATGTACTCGCCACTTGCGGTTTTAAAACCAATGATATTAGCGCCCGATCTGTTTCTGATCTCCAAATCTTTTAAGGTTTTATTTCTTAAATGTTCAGGAATATTATCAAAAGAGATCTCTTCCAAATTATTATTATCTCCACCTTGCGCCGTTACGTAATCAATAAATTCCATCACATCCGGCTTCATCACTAAACTTGCCATGTGCGCGCCACCAATTCTATCAGGCATGATCACATTATCAGCGCCCGCAATTTTTATTTTCGTATCAGAACCATCATCACTCGCGCGAGAAATGATATTTAATTTCGGATTTAAATGTCGGGCCGTTAAAACAATGAACATATTATCGGCGTCAACAGGCAAGGTTGTAATCAATGCTTTTGCTCTTAAGATCCCAGCTTTCAATAAAATTTCGTCTTGCGTTGAATCGCCACTTAAAACAAGATCTTTGAAACGGTGATTAAGCGTTTCTGTGAGTTCCGGATTTTTTTCAATAACAACAAAACGCTTATCGTGTTTTTTTAAAACCTGTGCCGCTTGTCTGCCGTTACGACCGTAACCACAAATGATCACGTGGTCTGATAATTTTTCTATCGCTGAGTTCAATTTTTGTTGTTTAAAAAGGTTATTAAATTCGCCATCTACCACAAAACGTGTAATGGCCGATACGGCATAAGCAAATGTACCAAAACTCGTGATAATTAAAAAACTGGTAAAGATCTTACCTGCATCACTTAACGGAGCAATTTCGCCATATCCAACTGTAGCCACTGTAATAATGGTCATGAAAAAAGCATCCAAAAGATGATACCCTTCTATGATCATGTATCCTATGGTACCAATTACGATCAATATCCACATTAATATGAATGGGAAAATGAAAGGGTAATAGGGCCGTATTTTACTAAGAAACTTCATTTGTTTTATAGGGAAATATCCAAAATATAGCACCTAAAAATGCTATATTTGTAAATATAAGAAGAACTAGTGAAAACTAAAACCGTAAAGAAGAATAAAGTTAATGTTGTAACCCTTGGATGCAGCAAGAATCTGGTTGACAGCGAGGTGCTCATGGGCCAATTAAAGGCTAATAAATTTGATGTGGAGCATGAAAGTGCAAACGATGATCATCATATTGTAATTATAAACACATGCGGATTTGTAGATAACGCCAAACAAGAAAGTATTGATACCATTTTACGTTATGTGCAAGCCAAAAAAGAAGGTGTTGTAGAAAAAGTGTATGTTACAGGCTGTTTAAGCGAACGCTATAAGGGCGATCTTGAAAAAGAAATACCTGATGTGGATGCTTATTTTGGAACACGCGACCTCCCGCGCTTATTAAAAACCTTAAAAGCGGATTATAAACACGAGTTGGTTGGTGAGCGTTTGTTGACAACACCAAATCATTACGCATATTTTAAAATTAGCGAAGGTTGTGATAGGCCTTGCAGTTTTTGCGCTATTCCCTTAATGCGCGGTAAACATATTTCAGAACCTATTGAAGAATTAGTGAAACGCGCCAAACTATTAGCATCAAAAGGAACTAAAGAATTATTATTGATAGCGCAAGATCTGACGTATTATGGTTTGGATATTTATAAAAAACGTGAGCTAGCAAATTTATTGGATAAATTAAGTGATGTGGAAGGCATTGAATGGATCCGTTTGCATTACGCGTTTCCGAGTGGTTTCCCGATGGAAGTATTGGATGTAATGAAGAAAAGGAATAACGTGTGCAATTATTTGGACATGCCTTTGCAACATATTAGTGATCATATGTTGAAGAGTATGCGCAGAGGCATCACAAAACAAAAAACAATTGATATTGTAAATGAGATCAGAGATAGAGTTCCGGGAATTGCTTTACGTACCACTTTAATAGCGGGATATCCTGGAGAAACAAAACAAGATCATGAAGAAATGTTGAAGTGGGTAGAAGAAACAAAATTTGATCGTCTTGGAATATTTACTTATTCGCACGAAGAAAATACACATGCGCATAATTTAAATGATGATGTAAGTGAAAAGGAAAAAAAGCGCAGGGCGGATGAAGTAATGAAAGTTCAGCAGGAAATTTCTTTTAAAAACAATCAAACAAAAATTGGGAAGTCCTTCAAAGTTCTAGTAGATAGAAAGGAGGGCGAGTTTTATGTTGGGCGAACAGAGTTTGACAGCCCTGATGTAGACAACGAAGTTTTAATTAAAGCAGACAATTCGCAATATATTTCGGTTGGTTCATTTGTGAATGTAAAAATAAATGAGGCTAGTGATTTTGATCTGTATGCAGAAATTATCATTTAATGGAACCAAGGTTTAGATCGGATAAAACAAAATTTATTATCACTCTTTTAAGCAGAGTAGTTACAGCGCTAGTGGGCATATTTTTTGTACCTATCTACGTAAATTTAATAGGGATCGAGTCTTACGGCTTGATCTCATTTTATTCTACGTTAGTTGGAACGCTTTCATTATTAGATCTTGGTTTAAGTACCGCTATTAGCAGGCAAATATCCATCGATAGAGCAGTTAACAATAATTTGAAGAGTACTTATGATCTTATTTTTTCGGTAGAAATTATTTATTGGTTCATTGCTTTTGTTCTGGGTGTATTAATAGTGTCTTGTTCTCATTTGATCGCGTCGCATTGGGTAAATGCTGAACATCTTTCGGTTTCAATAATTCAAAAAGTTGTGTTGCTTATGGGAATAGTGTTTGTATTTCAATTTCCAATAAGTATTTATAATGGGGTAATGATGGGCTTTGAAAGGCAAATTCAAAATGCTGTTTTTACCGCAGTATTTAGTATTGTTAAAGCGATAGGTGTTGTTTTTGTTCTGATGTTCATTGAGGCAAGTATAGAAATGTATTTCATATGGCAGATCGCTATCACTATTATTTTTACGTTAGTCATAAGAATATATATTTGGCGACCGGCGTTTTTGGCAAAGATCAAAACAGTGTTCTCTTGGGTGGAGATAAAAAAAATATGGCGATTCGCTTTAGGAATAACCGGTATTTCTGCAATTACATTTTTTATAACCCAATTAGACAAGATAGTGGTGAGCAAAATGCTAACTCTTGAATATGTGGGTTATTATAGTTTAGCCTTTTTAATTGCTAGCGCTATTAATCAGCTCATTTCTCCTATTCAGCCGGTGGTTTTCCCAAAACTTACCGGTTTGATTAGCACAAATGATCAAGTATCTATTGTTAAACTGTATCATCAAACTGCCCGCTGGGTTTCAATAATCATCTTTCCTATCGGTTGTGTTTTATTCTTTTTTGCAAGCGAGATACTAATGTTTTGGACCGGAAACATTAAACTTACCAGCAATACAGCTAGCATATTGCAAGTGTGCGTTGTGGGAAGTGTTTTTAATTGTATGATGTGGGTGCCATATTTGTTCATGTTGGCTAAAGGCAATACGCGTTTTACGATTTATCAAAATAGTATTGTTATCATTATCATGATACCCTTACTTTATTTTTTAACCAAAACATATGGCGCGCTTGGGGCCAGTTTTGTTTGGTTAATAGTTAATACGGCTTATGTACTCGTAAGCATTCCCGTCTTTCATCACTTTTTTTTGAAAGGCGAGTTAATGACCTGGTATAAAAACGATGTTGCTTTGCCATTGATCGCTTCTATAGGATTAGTTTTAGGAATCAAATTTTTTCAGATCCAGTTCGATCTAAAATTTAGCTTATTGAGTTTGACATCGGTACTGCTAGGCATTACTGTGATATATACTTTAATTATACCTGAACTAAGGACTGCTTTAAATAAAATAATTCGTTCGTGAAAAGTGGCAACATACCTTTAGTGAGCATTTTGATCCCTATGTTCGATCAAAAACATGAGTATTTAAGAGCTAGTATTCAAAGTGCCATTGATCAAACGTATGAAAATATTGAGATCGTCATCTCTAATAATCATTCAACAAACGGCGCAGAAAAAGTATTCAAAGAGTTTAATGATGAAAGAATAGTTTACATTAAACCCGAATCGCATTTAATGTTAAACGACCATTTTAATTTTGCGGCTTCAAAAGCAAATGGCGAATACATATGTTTTTTAAGCTCAGATGATCTTCTTTTCAAGGGATGTATAGAAAAAACTATGGAGCCTTTGATCTCTCATAAGGAACTTGTATTGGCCTATAATGAAAATGCAATCATTAATGCTGGCGGAAGTGTACAAGATATTATAAGGAAGTTGAAATTACCAACCGGAATATACAGTAAACACCATGCCGCCCTACGTATGTTCAATAATACGGAGTATTGGATCATAGGAAGCATTATAAAACGTGAGGCCTTTTTAAAGGAAAAATTTTTAAGCGACATCATTGCTTGCGATTGGGTTTTGGGTTTTAAGTTATTAAAGTACGGAGATGTTGCGTACGTGAACGAGCAATTGGCAGCGATACGTTTTCATGAACGAGAAGGAAATAAACAAACAGATTATAATGCGTTAAAAAAGGAACATTTTAAGCAGGTGGTGAGTAAGTATAATGTACTCATCAGCGACAACGAACTTATGAAGGCGATTAGTTTAACAAAGCAAGATCTTACGAAGTATTTTGTGGATGCTATAATTATGAATGTTGTTATACTTTTGCGATCGTATAGGGCAAAAGACATACAGCTTCAAGAAGCTAAAGATCAAATACAGATGTATAAAAAACATATCAATAGTAATATACTTTTACTTTTGGAAAGGAATTTTGAGACTCCGATCGGTTTAATAATAACTTACCTTATTGGTTTAAAAAGAAGGTTGAAAAGAAGTTTTTTGAAAATGAACACTAAAAATATTTACTAATAAATGTCGTTTATAAAAGAAAGTATATATAAACTTCTTGATTTGATAACGTTAAAAAAAGGACGCTCTCGGCTAATTAATGGATTTAGTATTCGTTTACCAATACGATATTATAGATACTATAACAATGGTTATGAGAAGGACACGTTCAATTATTTTGAAAAGATCATAAATCCAAATGATACGGTTTTAGATATAGGCGCTCATATAGGATTGTTCTCGGTGTACTTTTCAAAAAAGTTAAGCAAAAAAGGAAGAGTTATTTGTTTTGAACCTACACCGGGAACATTTCAGATCCTTGAAAAAACTGTAGAGCTAAATAACCTACCAAATTGCACATTGGTAAATGCCGCTATTGCAGATAAAAGCGGCATGTTGAATTTTAATTTAACTTCTAAAAATGGTGAAGGATCAAACGCTAATAGTTTAGTGCAAATCGAAAGAACCGTTAATGTTACCGAAGTTAAAGTGTTTAGTATTGACGATTATCGACGAGCTGAAAAGTTAAAGATCAATATTTTAAAGATCGATGTAGAAGGTTACGAATTAAACGCTCTAAGGGGCGCAGAGGAAACATTTATCCATGATAAACCTTCAGGAATCTTGGCTTTGCATCCCAAAAGCATAAAAAAACTCGGGCAATCACTTGAACAGATTTGGGATCTTTTGGAAAAGTATAAATGTCATATCCAACATCAAGGAAAGTCAATTTTAAAGGATGAGTTTTGCTCTAAGGAGTTATTGTTTGATGTTGAATTTAAAAGTACAAAATGAACATTTTAGTGTACTACCAAAACCATTATCATACAGTATTCCTTGAATCCTTGTGCGAAGGCTTTATTAAAAGAGGACATAGTGTTCAATTGCTCACTACCTGTTCAGCCGGGCAATTGCATAAAGAAATGGAAAAATTGGGAGTGAGAACCTATTCATATACGCCCGGATCAATAAATGTATTACACTATATAAAACATTTTACTTACCTCATTCGATTTTGTAAAGCGCACAACATCGATGTAGTGTATTCGCATTTACAATTTTCTAATCTTATCGCTCTGCTTTCGCAATATTTTATATCAGCAAAGGTTTTTCCTTGCAGGCATCATTCAAATGAAGTGATGATTTTAGGAAACAAAAATGCACTTCGTATAGATAAATTGGTGAGCAGGTTCGCTAAACGAATTATTGTTGTTTCTAGCGCAGTAAAAGAGCAGATGATCAAGCATGAAGGCGTTTCTCCGCAAAAGATCCAAGTTATTCATTTAGGTTACAATTTTAACCTCTACCATAAACCTGATCCTGCAATTGCAAGCGAGATCAGAAATACAATGAACTGTAAGATGTTGTTGATCATAATTAGCCGTATGACAAGGTCCAAGCAACATGTATTGGCAGCTCAGGTTTTAGACAACTTATTAAAGAAGAAATTGGATGTGAAGATGATCATGATGGACCAGGGGAAGGAGAAAGAAAGAATTGTAGAATTTTTACGAACCAAGGGAATAGAAGATAAGGTTTTGTTTACTGGTTTTGTAAACAATACAATGAACTATTTAAATGCAGCAGATCTGTTAGTTCACCCTTCTTTTACCGAAGCGAGCAACCAAGTAGTTAAAGAAGCAGCATTGTTGAATAAGCCATCAATTGTTTGTAAAAGGGTTGGTGATTTTGAAGAGTACATTGTTAACGAGCAAAATGGATTTCTGGTGGATCCAAATAATTTGGTTAACGAAATGACAGAAATGATAGAAAAGTATTATACCAGAATTGACGACCTTAAAAAGTTGGGATCGAATATTCACGATACTGTTATAACAAGATTTTCTATTGACCCTGTTTGCGATCAGTATCTAGAGTTAGCCGTATAGATCATGAAATCACTTCTATTGAGGATAGTACATACAGCTTTTAAGATCCGGCCAATGGAATCTTTTTTAATATGGTGGATACAACGAACTAAGAAAAGAAATGTGATCATAAAGTTAGCCCCACCAAATACGTTTTATACAGAACGAGATGTACGTTATTGTAAGCGTTTTGGAATAGAATTCAAATTGAATTTAAATGATTACCAATCATGGGTGCTTTATTTTTTTTCTGAGAATGATTCTTCATTTGGCTCTTTGAAATATTTAAAAGAAGGTGATGTTGTGATCGACGTTGGCGGAAATATTGGGCAAACTGCTTTAATGATGGCTGAAAGAATTGGAGGCAGTGGTAAGGTTTATAGTTTTGAACCTTTTACGAAGACATACAAACGCTTTAAGGAGAATTTATCTTTAAACCCAAGCATATATAACATAACTCTAGAGCATTTGGCTCTTGGAGAGAAAGCCGAAAAATTAACGATGTATGTTGAGAATGCAAAAAATTCAGGCGGTAACAGGATCAAGCCTGCCGGTAAAAAAGTGAGTACCCAAATTGAGGAAGTAGTTGTGACAACGCTTGATGAGTATTCAAAGACTAATGCGATTAGCAAAATAAACCTTATAAAAATAGATGTAGAGGGATTTGAAATGAAAGTTCTGGAAGGTTCTCAAACGACCATTAGAGAATTCAAACCCGCACTATTTATTGAGGCAAATGATGCAAATTTAGAAGCCCAAGGAGCGAGTTTAAAAGCTATGAGCGATTTCCTAAAGAGAAATGGTTATACTATATTTAATGCAGAGAACAATATGGAATTGAATTTAGGCTGGGAAAATAATTTCAAAGGGTCGGATATTTATTGTAAGATCGTTTAATTGTGACCCACAAAGAAAATATAAAAGATAAGATCCTTTTCTCTATTGTTATACCAACGTATAATAGAGCTGGCCTTATTACAAAAACTGTGATATCGCTACTCGAGCAAGAATACCAGAATTTTGAAGTGATAATTGTTGATGATGGGAGCACTGATGATACAGAAGAAATTGTTAGGAACATCGTTACATCAAAAGTCGCCTATTATAAGATCCCGAATAGCGAAAGAGGTTTTGCGCGTAATTTTGGAGCAAAGCAAGCCAAAGGTGATTATATCAACTTTTTTGATTCAGATGACCTTGCTAAACCCAATCATCTTTTAACGGCGAACAAAACTATTTTAGATAAGAACTTTCCCGAACTGTTTCACTTGAACTATATGGTAAAGAATAGCAATACGGAACTTGTAAAAAGTAATGTTGGCGACGCTGCCTTAGCGAATGAAATTTTGGTGGGTGGAAATATATTAAGTTGCAATGGCGTTTTTCTGAAAAAAGAAATCGCGCTAAAATTTCCGTTCAATGAATCGCGTAAATTATCTGTTTCAGAGGATTGGGACCTTTGGTTGAGATTATCTGCTCGTTACAAGATATATATGGTTCCGACAATAACAAGTTATATAGTTAACCATGAAGAAAGAAGTGTAATGATATTCAACGAGGGGAAACTTCTTAGTCGTATGCAAGAATTGGTTGCAAGTGTTGGTAGGGATGAGGTTTTTATTAAAATTTATCCTACAGCAGTAAATGAGATCAAGGCCCACATGCTATCGTATATAGCTCTACACGCAGTTTTAAGTAACCATAAAAGGATATCTTTTAAATATTTGAGATTGTCACTTAAGACCAACTATAGAGAAATATTTACAAGACGGTTTCTTGCCATTATTAAACATTTAGTGTTTTAGAATTTAAATATCTAATATTAGCTCCTTTAGAAAAAAACCTTATATTTAGTCGGACTTATGGTATCGAAAAAGTAAATAAATATTTTTCGAAAAGAAATCACAGTTTTAATTAAGAATGAGCACTGGTTTTTTAGTTATGCTTAAAAGGAATAAGAA
>JAWXAS010000094.1:0-2741 GCA_034439635.1 Bacteroidota bacterium
AAATCGATACGGATAACATCATCGTGAATAAATTCACACACTTTGTATTCCATGCGATACGGCTCATCCACAACGTCTACGTGAACAAACCAATAAATGTCGGCACGTTTCGGCTGTTTTTGCATGATCGAATAAATAATTTTCGATTCAATTTCTTCTCGGTTATCAGCGCTTGTTAAGTAAACTAAATGTGTTGCATATTTTGGAACACTTAAATCGCGACTCAAATCTTCCAATATTGGCAAGTGGTCTGCTAGTTTAACAAACTCCACATATCGGTTTCTAATCTTACGCGCATAATACCAAATGAGCATAATCGATGTCAGTAAAACTGCTATCATCAAGCTAATCCAGCCGCCCTTTAAAAATTTATCCATTTGTGCAACAAGGAAAGACAACTCGACAAAAAGGTATACAACAATAAACCCGGAAATAAGTGGTTTCCAAAAACGTTTGATGCGCATGTAATACACAAGTAAACGAGAAGACATTAACATTCCCAAAATAATGGTCAGCCCGTATGCAGCTTCCATTTTTGTGGACTCTTCAAAATATAAAACAACCATGATACAACCCGCACACAACAACCAGTTCACAGATGGAATATATAGCTGACCTCTTAATTCACTTGGGTATTTAATTTTTGCTTTCGGCCAAAAATTGAGTCGTATGGCCTCATTGATGAGTGTAAACGAACCACTGATCAAAGCCTGACTTGCTACAATGGTTGCTACAGTTGCTAAGGCAATTCCGAAAGGCAAAAACCATTCAGGCATGATCGTGTAAAACGGACTAGCACCATTCAAGTGTTCTCCTTGGTGTGCTATTAACCATGCGCCTTGTCCAAAATAATTTAATACTAAAGTTGTTTTCACAAACATCCAGCTGATGCGAATGTTTTCTTTTCCACAATGACCTAAATCAGAATACAATGCCTCCGCTCCTGTTGTACAAAGGAATACGGCCCCAAGCACCCAAAAACCTCCTGGATGCTTTACCAATAAATCGTAACCATACATTGGGTTTAATGCACTTAATACCGACCAATTATTTGAAAGTTGAGATACCCCTAGGACTCCCAACATTAAAAACCAAACAAGCATAATTGGACCAAATAATTTTCCAATTGATTTAGTTCCGAATTGTTGAATAGAGAAAAGTAAAATAATAATTACAATTACAATTGGAATAGTTGGAATGTGTTTGAGTGAGTCAACCATTCTTAATCCTTCAATGGCAGAGGAAACAGAGATTGGAGGAGTGATAATTCCTTCCGCCAAAATCGCGCTACCGCCAATTACAGCTGGGAATAGAAGCCATTTTACTTTTGTTTTTTTTACTAATGTATAAAGTGCAAAAATTCCGCCTTCCCCTTTATTATCGGCACGAAGAGTAAGAACAACATATTTTAAAGTGGTTTGTAATGTGAGTGTCCAAAAAATACAGGAGATTCCTCCAAGCACAGTTACGCTATCAATTGGGCCTTCACCCACAATTGCTTTCAAAACGTATAAAGGAGACGTTCCAATGTCTCCGAAAATAATTCCTAATGTTACAAGTAAGCCCGCTGCGGAAAGTGTGTGAACGTGATGATGGTCTTTGCCCATAATGGGGTTGAATATTTTAGCACACAAAATTACTAAATATTAAAGCATACAGGCAGTATAAATTCGACAAATAATAATAGCGGTGTTATAGAAGTGTTGGAATTGTGTTCGAATAATTTTTGAATAGTATTTTGTGATGATTTACTAATTTGCTTTTTTCTTATAAAACAATGTATTAGATTTTGAAATCAGCAATAGTTCAAAGAAAGAAAATAGTAAGGTTTCACAAACTCCAGTTCTAGAGCCCAAAACAACCAACAAAATGTTGATAACCCCCGCTTTTTAGGATTTAATTACAATATAAACAATTTTTAAACAGCAATTAAACGATAATATGATATGATTTATGCGAATGAGGAACAGCTTTAAATCGGGTTGTTGCAAAAGGTGAATAGAAGGAGAGCTTAAAGTCTGAAAAAGGTACGTGACCAAGCGCTACCTAGTTGGACTCTAGTTTTTCGGCCTCCAGGTTTTAGTGCTTTTACTAACTCTTCAGATGTAATTACCGCTCTGTTAATACCACCGTGCTCGCTAAAAGGTAGATTAAGCATTGCTAAAAATGTTGCCAAGAAGCCCAGAAGGGTCAGTGAAAACAGATATGGTAAAATAAGACTAGCATTCACAGCAATCAAGATTACAGTAAGAGATACATCCACATCATGCAGTTGACTAAAACCTGCAACAAAAACAAGGTTGACATACACAAAACCGTATAAAAGCGAAAGAATAAAAATAAATTTTAGAGGAAAGTCTGCACGCTTAAAGGCACTCCATTTTTCTTTGAAATTATTGAAATAAGCATTTGTAATAATTTTTTCCAGATTGTTTGCTTCAGCCTCCGTAATGCGCCCATCGCTGTAATACTTTTCAATTTCTTTGATATCAGATTTGTATTCAGTTTGATTGATTTCCTCCAATAATTTAATTCTTGCCAATATTGTTTCTTTTTTTGTTTTGCGGGAAAGATAAAAAAACTCATCCTGTATATTCTTTGTCTTTATTAAGAGATACAATGAGTATATAATGGTAATAATGAAAGGAAGAGTGCAGATAAAAGGGAGCATAGATGTTTTTAATATAAAAAAAACCTCACATTTCTGTGAGGCTTTCTGCTCCCTCTGTAGGACTTGAACC
>JAWXAS010000095.1:0-40903 GCA_034439635.1 Bacteroidota bacterium
AAAATACTTTTTGAGGTTCGACTAAATAGTCTATCCTGAAAAAAAATCCAACAGATTAACAGCCTCTTAAGCATTTATAAGCGTCTACTAAATAAACTCAATCCGGCTTGTGAATTTTTACTCCTTAAGAAATATAGTTTCCAACGAACTTATTTTGGTTCCAGATCTATCTTCTCGTCGCCATCTTTATAAGGAACAAACGTAAAAATAAATTGAAACATTTCTTCCGTGGTCTTCATACTTTCCACCCCATTACCTTGCGCAATAGTTTGTGGTGGCGAATACGGATTCAAAATATTTTCTTTTGTATTATCAAACGTTCCGTACACCTGAATAGTTGTACCGGCATCTAATTTTATAGGATGCTTGAAGGTATAATAATATTGCCATTTAAAATCCCACTTATTTATTTTGATCAACGGAATGGTATCACCATTTGGTTTCACAGCAAAAGCCCAAAACGTTTTTCCAATTAAATGCATGTGGGGATTGATAGAAAGCATAGAGATTGGCTTTTCAATAGTTGCCTGCGTATGAAATGTTTTAACTTGATTGGGAGGAATAATAAATTCAGGTTCTATTTTTGAAACTCCAAAAGTTCCTAATTGCTTTTCAATAATTGCACGTTTGATAGGGTCTTTTTTAAAGAACACATTAATATAACTTGAATCTAAAAGATCCTTGTTGCTTGGTCCGTAATGAATATTATTTAAAAGAAAAGCGCCATTCTTTTTTAATCTATAGCCGCCAATTTCACTTGGGTAAGAAGGTGGGATATATCCGGGTAAATAATAAACTGTATTTGGGGTAAGTGTAGGAAAATTTGGTTGTAGTTTATCGGTATAAGGAATGTGCATGCTCTTGTAAACATCGATAAGTTGAGCTTTTGTATCGCTGTGGATATTTTCGCCGCTCACGTAATTGAATTCACGTTTCTGATCATAACTTATTAAATGCCCGTTTACGTGATGCACTAACTTGCGTTGATGAGGAACAAACTCTATGATATCGGCAATTGTATCCTTTTCAATTTGGTAAGGAAACTTCATTATCAAAAACGCATCTGTGCCATTCCCTTTTATTTGAACCGCCCTTTGCGCATTGATCACCAAATCAGGTTTTCCAAAAAAAGAAATGTTTTTATATACCTGGGAGACTATCTCCTTTGTAGAATCCCCTCTTGGCGTGTTCGAATCCACCCAGTTACTAATTTGCTTTATGTGATCATCAGTAAGTCCAAGTTCACCAACAAAGTGCGAATAATTTGCATCGGCTGGCCAAGGCGGCATGTATTTAGTTTTGGTAACGAATTTTATTTGCTTCGCCTTTTTTACTGCATCGGCGTATGATAATAAACTAAACGGGCCGCTTTGCCCGGGGCGATGGCAAGGAGAACAATTTTTATAAATGATGGGTGCAATGTGTTCACTCCAGGAGATAGAAGAATACATCTCTTCCGTTTTCTCTTGGGTTTGTGTACACGAAAAAAGTAAAATTAATGCGCTACAATATACATATGATACGCGCATGCCGATCAATAATTATAATACGGAGATACCATTAAATAAACCACAACACCTGTTATTGTAACATATAGCCAAATAGGATAAGAAATACGTGTTATTTTTTTGTGCTTCTCGCGCTGATCGGTGAGCCCGTAGTAAAAAGATAAAAGCACAAATGGCAAAACAATTGCGGCTAAAAAAATATGCGTCAATAAAATTATAACATATACCGGTTTAGTTCCTGAAACAGTAGTCGACTCTTCAATACTCATAATTCCGTTATGATCTACATCTCCAAATTTTGTATCCGGAACAAAATAGTGTGCTGTTACATAACATATCAAAAATAATGAACTCAATACAAAAGCAGTCAAATTCAATTTTCTATGTAAAGCAATATTTCTTTTTTTGATAGCAAGCAAAGAGAAAATGAGCAATATACTGCACGATCCGTTTAAAATGGCGTTTACCATTGGTAATTTATAAATGAAACTTGGAAAGACATCAGGGTGCGGCAAAAATTTTTGCTGAAGAATTACCACCAATCCACAAATTAGAACAGCAGCTCCGTAGATCACTCTTTTAACTACCTTTTCATTTTGTACCGTAAGAAATGCCATAAGTAAATTTATTTTTGTAAAGTTAGCTTTGCTTTAATAAACAACAAAATCTATTTTAACAGATTACAAAGAAGTTTCCCATCGTTAGCGTATACCAAATACATTTTTCCGTCTTTATATAGATCAAAAACTCCGGGTATTGTTCCTGAGCCTAATTCCTGAACCTGCAAATTGGCGTTTGATGACATTGAGATCAGGCGCTTACTTTCATCATATCCATAATATAGTTTTTTTGCTCCCACAGGACTTACAAACCCCAAGTTATTTCCATTCAATTTAGGATTGTTATACAAAAGCGAACCGTTAATGTCGTACGCATACAAGCCATTAAATAATTGCGCCGTAAAATCCGGTATTTGATCGCCGTTAACATCTTGGAAAGAAATTTTAGCATCAGAAAGATCTGTTTTAAGTTTGATCACATCTTTTTTATCAGCAAATGAAACGCGATTTATAAGATTGTTCTTTTCATCTACATAATATAAAAATGTTCTATTGATATTATTTGTTGAAACGATGGCAAAATCTTGGCAGCCTTCCACTGCTCTATTTTTAAATCCAATACGCCCTTCCCCTTTTCTACTAAATGAATGAATTACTCCGCCTTCATCAATGGTAATTAAATAATCGCTCTCTCCTACTCGCACAAATTTTACCGGGAGATTTACAAGACCATCGGTTTTATAAGGCTTAAACCCTTCCGAACGCACACCATATAACGTGTAACTATAAATAAGGTGATTTTTACAGGCAATAAAAATGCGATGATCTTTATTTCCTTCGTAATCAATTAAAGAAATAGCATTACTTGCGGGTGATTGAAGTTTAATTGGATAACCATCAACATACTTTCCATTTCGATCGATCAAGTGTAAATAATTATCAGTGTTGAATAAAAGTTGATATTTATTGTTCTTGAAAATATCTACCGTATATATTTTTGAACGAACGGTTTCGTTTATCTTCTTTTTCCAAAGTATTTTTCCAGTGGAATTTATCAAATACAATTGCTTTAATTTATCTTGAATAACGATCTCGTTCTCCTTCGTTAAATGATTAACGAACAAGTGAGGCTGTTGTGCGCTACCCGAATCTAGCGCGCACTGCCATAACATATTTGGAATATTTTCCGACGAAGGTGATTGATAGTTGAGCTGGATCCTAAATTTTAATGTGCCTTTTTGATTACTTACTATGCCGTTGGCATCACTTAAATTATCTATTGCCTCTTTGTTCTTCTCCATATCGTGGGTTGTAAATGCTTTAACCAACGATTTATTCATGTTTGGCGCCATATAATAAAGGTAATTGCAAGCGCCATTTAAATTATCACCGGCATAATTCATAAAAGTTTGATTGCTTTTTAAAGTAGAATTATTCTTTAACGCGTTAATAATTTCTTGTGAAGACGTGATGTTTTGGCACATGTATAATGCTTCGTTAAAAATAAAAGCATGAGTTGCTACCGATTCGAAAATATTAGCAAATGCTCCTTTTACAATGTCTGCCGGTTTTAAATGGTATATCCTTACGTCACCAAATAAAGAATCGGCAACACTTAATTGCTTCAAAACTTCCATTGCTTTAATGGTATCATTTAAATTTACAACCAAACCCGTATTTTGAAATGAACTAAATTCAACAACATACGCATTGATGCAATCATAAAATTCGTTGCTTACTTTATATAAGGCTTTATCATTTATTACTTTCCAAAATGTTTGATATTCCGAAGATGTTGCCATTATCTTTTGAAATTCATCAGCCGAACTCACGATAATGGCTTTGAAACAATTTGTGCCAAATGGTAGGCGCTCAAAAACATCTACGCTCAATGGTTCTTGCGATAGAATCACTTTTTGAAGGAATTGATCTTTAGGTTTGTAGTTTCCATTGATGATCAACTCACTAGGATTAAATTTTATATTAGCAGTAACTTCAGAAGCCTCTAACAATTTGTTTATTTTAAAAGGTGATGTTTGCAAATTCTTTTCATAAAGACTCTCATTCACATACAAGCGCATGGTCTCATTTTTTCCAATGGCCTCCAGCTGATCAACAAATGACTTATTGTTTGCTAATTTATTTCCCGAACCAAAAGCTGTTTCAATAAGTTCATCTGAATTAGAAATAAGCGCAACGCCATTTTTTATTTTTAGTTTACTTTTGCCAATAGCAAATTCATTCTCGGCTTTTTTAATAAGCACTTTTTCTAATAATTGAGAGAGCTCTGTTTCTTGCTTGAGTTCTTTCAAACTGAATCCTGCCAACCAATGGTCTTGTTTGTAAAGCGCAAAATGAATAGTGTTGTTGTCGATTATAGAATTAATAAGTTCGTTATTATATATAAGCGAATCGTAAAAATCAATGGCTGACGATACTTTTTTAATGTCCGCAAACACCTTCCATTTATTAAATATCAAACTTTGTGAATTTAATTTAATACTCAAATCGCTAAAATTTTTGGTTGAGCAGTATAGGATACAGCTATCTGGCATTACTGATAAAACTTCTTTGGAAGGTTTTTTGTTTTGTTGCAAGGCGTTATATGCCCAAATTGCTAACGCCAATGATAAAGCAATAAATACTCCGAAAATTATTTTTTTTATGAGCGACAAATCCTGTTTAAAGATAAGCACTACATTACTTTTGCAAAGCAAATACCAGTGAAGTTATGAAGAAGTTTTTGTTGGAATTAACTCTTTTGTCTCCCGTAGATTACGCTGATTTTCGCAGATCGTTGACCCATGTTTGAGTTGATTTGTGAGATCTGCGGGAAATATATTGTGATTTACTTATAACTCCAATTGCGGCGGCAATAACTGAAATGTCATGCGATGCAAAGGAGTTGTGCCATGCTTACGAATTGCATCTCTATGTTTCATTGTAGGATAGCCCATATTCTTTTCCCAACCATAGTGAACATATGTTTGGGCGGTTTCTTTCATAAACTCATCGCGATACGTTTTAGCCAAAATACTTGCTGCGGCAATATTCATGTATTTGCCATCTCCTTTTACAATGCATTGATGGGGTATTTTTTTATACGCCTTAAACCTATTTCCATCTATCAAAATAAATTCGGGTCTTGTTTTTAATTGATCAAGCGCGCGATGCATGGCCAAAAAAGACGCGTTCAAAATATTGATCTCATCAATTTCAATATTGTTCACTTGCCCAACTGCAAATGCCACAGCTTCCTTTTCAATGATCTTGCGCAATTGATCCCTTTCTTTTTCCTTTATTTGTTTAGAATCGTTAAGCAATTCGTTCTTAAAATTCCTAGGCAATATAACTGCAGCCGCAAAAACCGGCCCGGCCAAACAACCTCTGCCGGCCTCATCGCAGCCTGCTTCTAATAAGTTTTTATTTAAACAGAGTTTTAGGATCTTACTTAAGTGCTTGAAGGGCGGTGTTGATATTTTCAAAATTAGGAATATCACTTGCATTCTCAAGAACCTCAGCATATCGCACAATTCGATTTTTATCAACAACAAATGCCGAACGTTTACTTACACCTTTCAATCCCATGCCAAATGTTTCGTAAATACTTCCGTAGGCTTCCGACGCCGTTTTGTTAAAATCACTTAACAGATCAAAATTAAGTTTTTCTTCTTCTCTAAATTTAACAAGTGTGTACGGCGAATCAACTGAAATTCCTAAAACAACGGCGTCTAAACCATTGTAAGTAGCGATGTTATCTCTAACGCCGCACAATTCTTTTGTACACGTGCCGGTAAAAGCGAATGGGAAAAAAAGTATCAATACGTTCTTTCCCTTCAACTCTGCAAGTTCAATTTCCTTCTTATCCTGGTTAAATAATTTGAAGTTTGGTGCTGTTTGTCCTTTTGTAATGCTCATAATGACTATTTTTTGACAAATTTATTCTTTAATTTTCTTTAAGTGTTCTAATTTAATTAATAATTTTGTCATCCAATTCATTTATAAATTTAAAACAGTTCATATGTCATCATTAGTAGGAAAAAAAGCGCCTTCGTTCAAGGCCAAAACAGTAATTAACGGCGGAGAAATAGTAAACGATTTTTCGCTAGATCAATTTGTGGGTAAAAAGCATGTTATATTCTTTTTCTATCCAAAGGATTTTACATTCGTTTGTCCAACCGAACTACACGCATTTCAAGAAAAATTAAGCGAATTTGAAAGTCGCGGCGTTGCAGTAGTAGCATGCTCAACTGATACTGAACAAAGTCATTGGGGATGGTTACAAATGACCAAATCACAAGGTGGTATTAAAGGTGTAACTTATCCAATTGTTGCCGATACAACCAAGATCATTTCATTGAATTATGGTGTTCTATCAGGAGATTATGATGTGAACGACGATGGCAATTTAATTGCAACAGGACCAATGATCGCTTTCCGCGGATTATATTTAATTGATAAGAACGGCGTTGTTCGTCATCAATTGATAAACGATTTTCCATTAGGTCGTAATGTTGATGAGGCATTACGTATGGTTGATGCGCTTCAGTTCTTTGAAGAAAACGGTGAAGTTTGTCCTGCTAATTGGAGCAAAGGAGCTGTTGGAATGAAAGAAAGTCACGCCGGTGTTGCTGATTATTTGAGCAAGCACTAATTTCGATCAAAAGCCACCAATTTAGCCCATTAAGTTAGTGCGGTTCGAGCCGAAAAATAATTAACCCCTCAGTGCGGAGGGGTTTTTTTGTTTTATCACTGAGTAGATCTAATTTTTGAATGAGTGAGTAATTAGCAATTTGAGCTTTAAAAACATACCTTTTAACTTCAAAAATTCTACAATATGAAAAAATTATTATCTATTCTTTTCTTAGGTGCTTTTCTTAATACGAATGCTCAAAGCACGCTTTACAATGTGTACGATTCTCAAGGACATTTGAGCGTTAAACTCATTCAGGCGCCGGGAACCAATAAGCTTTATTCGAAAAGCAATACCAGTGGAACTCAAATCAATAAAATGAATTTGGATGGCGTACCGCTAAGTTCAAGGACATACTCTTACGGTATTGGTGATGTTGAATACTACAATGGATCTTTATATGGTTTAGGAAGTATGGGTATCAATAATTATATTTTGAAGATCGATACAGGTAATTTGCAAATTGTTCAAGCATCGCAAATAACCTTCACCAATTTAATTAGTAACTCCAAAATGAAAATATTTGGCAGCACGGCTTACATTGTAGGCTCTGCGCAAACCTCTCCAACAACAGGAACACGTGCCATGATCATTAGTTACGATATTGGAACTTCAAGCCTTAATTACGCTTCTGTTTTTTCATTACCAAGCAGTACGGTTGGAGTTTACTTCACTAATATTCAACAATTACAAAATTCTTCATTCATTATTACAGGTTATCACAATAGTACCGGAAGCGGTGCTAGGAATTTGATTGTTCGCGCTACGTCGAATTCATCTGTCATAACGGCCCAACAAATTGTAGCCGGTCCTTACGCAGAACTTCCTGAAGCTTCGGTTAGTTTGGGTTATGGAAGCAATAATAAAATATTTATCTCCGGTACCGCATCGCTTACGCGAATTGACACAAATTTAACTTTGCTTACCTCTCCGGGCACTTATTCCTACTACGGTATGTCGGCTCAATTTAAAAGCAACAAATTATATTCAAATCCTACCGGAACGAATATGGTTATATATGATAACAACCTTACTCCGTTAAATCAGGTAAGCTATCCGTTTTTACCAACGTTTACAGCAGTAATAGGATATAAGATCGAGGATATTGCCATTTACAATAACAACCTTTACTTTTCGGGTTACGGATATTGCTCATTTTCATGCTCAACGTATGTTATTGCAAAAACAGATCTCGGAGGTGCCTTAAATTGCTCTACGCCTGTGTCGAGCAATTTCAGCGCAACTCCCATAAATAGTGTAGCCGCTATTTCACTCAGTCAAACTTCTCTTCCTATAAGCATTGGAAGTTCAACTATCGCTAACGCAATTGCAACTGCTGCTCCTGGATACACTGTTAATTGTTTAACTGCAACTTCGGTGATGAAACATGTGTTAGATTCCGGTTTCAACATTCATCTCAACCAAAATGGAAATTATACGCTTCAAGGAACGCAGTATTTATCTTACATAGAAATATACGATCTAAGCGGGAAAGAAATAAAAAGTGTTTTAATACATGATGAAGCCATAACCAAAACTGAGTTTGATCTGAACCAATTGTCTCAGGGAATTTATCTTATAAAAGTTCGTTATTCGGGGGGCTCTGAAGCCACTCAAAAGCTTATACATTTGAGTTCAAGTAATTAAAAAACATTTTTTATGAAAAGCTCGGTTTATCCGGGCTTTTTTTATTGCCTTAATTCTGTTATTTTTGCACCTCAATTTACAACCATGGCTCGCTTTCATACATTAAAGGTAAAAGATATAAAAAGAGAAACTGCAGAAGCGGTTTCAGTGGCATTTGAAGTGCCCCCACAACAACAACCAGAATATTTATTTAAGCAAGGACAATACATCACTCTTAAAATGACGATAGGCGGAAATGAAGTTCGTCGTTCTTACAGTTTATGTACTGCACCTCACGAAAAAGAATTGCGTGTTGCCATCAAAGAAGTGAAAGATGGTTTGGTATCATCACACATCAATCAAAAATTAAAACTTGGAGAAACCATTGAGGTGATGACACCCATGGGAACTTTTACAAGCATCCTTGCCGGAAATCAAAAAAAGAAATACGTATTGTTTGCCGGTGGAAGTGGTATAACTCCCATGATGAGCATTTTAAAAAGTATTCTTTACGTTGAAAAATATAGCACCATTACGCTTATCTATGCTAACAAAAATGAGGATTCAACCATTTTTAAAAATGAATTGGATACTATCTCATCCAATCCAAACTTAAAAGTGGTTTATGTTTTTGATGCGCCAAAAAACTCGGTGCCGGATGTTCAAAAAGGAATTATTACTTCTGAAAAAGCATTACAACTTATAGAGAATTATGGCGGTTTAAATGCCGACGACTATTTTATTTGCGGGCCTGGCCCAATGATGGAAAATGTAAAAACCACCTTGGAGAAACTAAAAATAAAAAAGGAGAAGATCCATATTGAATATTTTACAAGTGTAATTGACGCGGTTAATAAAGCAAGCGGAGAAGGTAGTGGTGCGGATGTGAAAGCAAAAGTAACCGTGATCCAATATGGCATTGAAACAAATTATGATCTTGAAACAAGCGGGATAAGCATTTTGGATGCAAGTATTGAAGCCGGTGTTGACGCACCTTACAGTTGCAAAGGTGCAGTATGTTGTACTTGTCGTGCAAAAGTTATTGAAGGAAAAGTAAAAATGGATGCCAACTTTGCATTAACCGATGATGAAGTAGCGCAAGGATTTATACTCACTTGCCAATCACATCCTATTTCTGAAAAAGTAATTATTGATTACGACGCGATCTAGAAAAACTCTTCTTTGATCTTAGTCTTTTTTCTCTTTCACATCTACTTCGGAGAAATCGAAGTGACGTAAAGGATTAACGTAAAAATTAATTAAGTTCGTTCTTAATAAACGGTAATTACTTTCGTACCACAATGGCAACAAAGGTGCTTCTTGAACCAATATCTTTTCGGCCTTTAAAAAGTAAACGGCTGCAGAATCTCTGTTCAAAGCATCACGGCCCATTTCATAATATTTATCGTATTCTTTATTTACAAAACGCATAGTGTTTGGATACGAGATATGTGCTGTATCATTCTCAACAGGTTCGCCATAAAATATTGAAAGGAATGATTCGGGGCTCGGATAATCTGCTACCCAACCATCACGAAAAATATCTCCCTCACCACTCGTTTGCAATAAGAATTTAGAATCATTTGGAAGCGACTCAAATGTTAGATTCACATTCAAATTCATCATTAATTGTTTTTGTATTTCTCCGGCAACAGTATTGTTACGCAAATTACCGGAGTTCACAATTAACTTTACTTCCGGAAAACCTCTTCCATCAGGATATCCTGCTTCTGTCAATAATTTTTTAGCTTTCTCAAGATTAAATGTATACCCTTCTATTGTTCCCGATTTATAAAAATCAAATGTTGGAGGAACGATTCCGTTGCTTGCAGGCCCATAAGCTTGTCCAAATAAAACGCGATCAATTAATTTATCACGATCAATTCCATAATTAATTGCCTGACGCACTTTAACATCATCAAATGGTTTTCTATGGGTATTAAAAAGATAATATTGTGTGATCATCTCTGCATTTCTTTCTAAAACAAATTTTGGATCTTTGCCGGTAAAGTCTTTAATATTATCCTCAACAATTTGTTTTAATTGATTAGCTGGAATTGAACTTATGAAATCATATCTCCCACTTCTAAATCCATTCCATGCAATTTCCGCAGATCCTATTATATCTACTATTACGCTATCTAAATAAGGTAATTGCTTTCCTTTTTTATCTTTTCCGTAATAATCAATGTTCTTATAAAGCACATATTGCTGAGGGGTGGTTCGTTTTGTATCTAAAATAAATGGTCCGGCTCCAACAATTGTTTTTGTTTTATCTACTGCATAAGCATCTTCGGATATGATCCCCGCAAATGGTCCGCCTAAAATATCAAGGAAAATAGCAGGAGAATTAAGTAATTCAATCGAAAAATTATAATCATCAATGATTTTTATTCCTTTTAGGTCTATTTTTTCTCCTTTTTTAGAATTTTCGTAGCATTCGTTAGCTCCTACAATTCTATCCTTACAAATAGTAGCAAAGTGAAGGTTATCATTGCTTGCTGTACAAAGTAGTTCAAAAGTGAATTTAACGTCTTGAGCGGTTAATTCCACCTCCTTAAAGTCTAATGCCGCTGATCTGTGGAATCTTACTCCTTTTCTGAGATGAAATGTAATTATTTTGCCGCTTGGGTCAATATCCCAGCTTTTCGCTAAACCCGGTATCGACTTAAGTGTTTTAGGATCAACCTTTACCAAGCCTTCAAAAATCTGGCCCGAAATAAGTCCTTCTGTAGATTGTGTAATTTTATGCGGAAAAAGGCTAATTGGGGCCGAATTCTCGGCAATTCTCACCACTTTATCGCCTCCTTGGTAGTCTGTTTTCATAGGAGAAGCCGAACTGCTTCCAATATCAGAAGTCCCGTTTTTACATCCGTTTAAACTTAGTGCCAGCGCGGCAACAACACATAAAGAACTAAATAATCTCATATAAATCCTATTCACAAACAAATATAGGTAATTTATCAAAAATGCCTATTAAATAAAGTTTGCTTTTTTGTCAAAAATATTTTGTAATTCGAAAATAAGATTATAATATTGCAACTTAAAGTTACAAACGGTATTTTTTAATCGATGAAAAAAATTGGCTTACTTGCGCTTGTATTGTCCCTAGGGTTCTTGAACTTAACTGCTCAAAGCGGTGGGGTTATCATTTTAGAAGGCAATTACCAGGGCAAAAACCTATATATTCAAAATCCGTTTGGATCAAATGGTGTAGGTTTCTGTGTTTCAGAGGTTAAGGTAAATGGCAGCATTACCACAGATGAGATCAACTCAAGTGCTTTTGAGATAGATATGAAGTCACATAAGCTTAATATTGGTGATAAAGTAGAGATCAAAATATTCCACAAAGAAGATTGTAAGCCTAAAGTATTGAACGCTGAAGTGTTAAAACCTAAAAGTACTTACGAGGTTATAAGCATGGAAATTGACAAAGACGGCACCTTTACTTGGAGCACTAAGTCAGAAACTGGTAAGCTAGCATTCGCTGTAGAGCAATTTCGTTGGAACAAATGGGTAAAAGTTGGTGAAGCAGACGGTATGGGAACTCCAACAACAAATAACTACTCTTTCAAAATTGTACCTCATAGTGGTAAAAACCAAGTGCGTATTCGTCAAACTGATTATAGTGGCCAACCACGTTTAAGTAAAGCCGCAGAATTTGTAAGCGAAGTTCCGGAGATATCATTCGCTCCTATTAAAGCTAGTAAAGACGTTAATTTCGTAGCTAAAGGAAAACCAATTGAGACCATGTATGAGATCTATGATCAATACGGTAACGTGGTTAAAAAAGGCTATGGCGATAAGATAGATGTAAGTAACTTACCTAAAGGAGGTTACTTCCTCAACTACGATAATAAAATGGGTGAGTTCGTAAAGAAATAACTTTAAAAAATTAAACAAAAAGAACCCTCGGTACATGCCGGGGGTTTTTTTATTAAATTTGCCTTCTATGTACACTATTAATGTAAACAGCAGCAGCAAACATAAAAGCGACCTTAAACTAAAAGCCAGCCTGCCGGCTAGGCAGGGAAATGAATTTGAGGGCATGTTAAATGAAGCGCTGGTAAAAGGGAGTTTCGTTAAAATAAACCCGCACCAATATCATTTACTGCACAACGATCAATCGTACAATATAGATGTGATGAAACTAAATGCTGCCGAAAAAACAATGGTACTAAAAATTAATTCGGTAAAGTACTCCATCGAATTAAAAGATAAGTACGATGAGTTATTGCACAGTTTAGGAATGGATAATGTAGCGAGTGCAAAAATAAATCAGGTTAAAGCTCCAATGCCCGGAATGGTATTAAATATTTTGGTGCACGAAGGTAACGAAGTAAAAAAAGGCGATGTGCTTTTAGTTTTGGAAGCTATGAAAATGGAGAACATGCTCAAGAGCCCAACCGATGGCATCATCAAAAAAATTGCGGTACAAAAAGGAAATGCCGTAGAAAAAAATCAACTTTTAATTCAATTTTAAAATGAGTGATAACCGCCGTGATTTTTTAAAAAAAGGTGTTCTGCTAGGTTTAGCAGGAGTTGCTAATAATATAATTGGCAAAGAAAAAATAGCAAACGTTGAGTTGTTTTCAAAACAAATTGTTGGCGCTAATGATGCGTTTACCTTACCAAAATTACCGTACGCCTATAATGCCCTTGAACCTTTTATTGATAAAGAAACAATGGAAATTCACTATAGCAAGCATCATCAAGGCTACGTCAATAAATTAAATGATACGCCATCAACAAATATTGATTACTTAAGCAGCGATGAAGTAAAATGTACACATATTGATAAATATACATCTACTGTTATTCGAAATAATTTAGGTGGACATTATAATCACTCTTTATTTTGGACGCTATTAAAGCCTAACCCGGAAGGGAAATTAAATTTACCGGAAGGAAAAATTGCAACGCTCATTACTGAACAATTTAAATCGTTCGAGAATTTTCAGAAAGAATTTACAGAAAAAGCAACAAAGATATTTGGTAGCGGTTGGTGTTGGCTAATTAAAACTAAAGATGGAAAATTAAAAATTGTTACAACGCCAAATCAAGATAATCCCTTAATGAAATTAGAAGGGGAGGAAGGAAAACCAATTTTAGGATTAGATGTTTGGGAACACGCCTACTATTTAAAATATCAAAACAAGCGCGTTGATTACATTTCTAATTGGTGGAATGTAGTAAACTGGAATAAAGTAGAAGAATTATATTCGTAAAATTTAACGTGAAAACTACAATGAAAAAATCAATCCTTTTTCTGCTAATTTTGTTTTTCACCAGCGTCATTACAAATGGGCAAACAATTCCTGGAAAAATTAAAATTCAACTCAATAATAACTTTACAAATCAACCTATTACCTCAACTTCATTTACTCTTGTTTTAAATGATTCTATTAAAGAAACTATCAAGACAGACACCTTAGGTTATGCATTATTAGGTAATATCAAAAAAGGAAGCTATAAAGTTCAAGTCTTCTGTGACAATTTTCAAACGATTTATTATTCAAATATATTAATTGACGAAGGCAAAACTACATTCTCACTTTTTAAACTCATGCCCACAAACCCTAATCAAAATAGAATGACCGCTGAACAAAAAGCGTTTCACGGAATAAAATAGAACAAAAAATGTTATCTGCATGTAAGTAGCAACAAGTAATAGCTGGGAGAACTTATGATCCACAAAAATTTTAAAAATATAGATAAAGTAACTTACGGCCGTGGTTCCTTTAATCAGCTTTCAGAAACTGTTGAACCTATTCGTAAAGAGAATAAAAACTATTTTGTTTATGTGGTAGATAATTATTTTAAAGGCAAGCCCATCAGTAATACATTACAAAATAAACCAGAAGATTTAATTTATTATATCGATGTTGATCCACACGAACCAACTACAAACCAAATTGATTTGTTGCGTGATGAAATACTTTCCAAAAAAGGTTTGCCTAGTGGTGTAATTGGAATTGGAGGAGGGAGTATTATGGATATTGCAAAAGCATTATCATTAATGCTTACTAACGAAGGCTCTTCAACTTTATATCAAGGGTTAAACTTAATTAAAAAAGCGGGTGTTTATCATTTGGGTGTACCTACTATTAGTGGCACAGGCGCTGAAGTTTCAATGACAGCCGTACTTACTGGTCCCGAAAAAAAATTAGGTTTAAAATGCGATTGGACAGTTTTCAACCAAGTGATATTAGATCCGGAATTAATTTCAACAGTTCCAACGGATTGGTGGTTTTATACAGGCATGGATACCTATATTCATTGCATCGAATCGCATGGTGGAATTAGAAACAATGCCTTTAGTTTAGCCTACGGCGATAAAGCATTGGAGCTTTGCAGAGAAGTTTATTTAGCAGACAAAAGCGGACAAACACCTGAAAACGATGATAAATTAATGGTGGCATCGTTAATGGGTGGCTTAAGTTTAACCTATAGTGAAGTTGGTGTTTGCCATGCATTGAGTTACGGACTTTCAAAAATTCTTGGCACACGTCACTGTTACGCAAACTGCGTTATTTTTCAGCACCTCGAAGATATTTATCCGAAAGGAGTTGCTGAATTTAAACAGATGATTAAAAAACATAACATAATACTGCCTCAAAATTTGCATAAAGAATGGGATGATGCTACTTTAACAGCCATGGCAACGGTGAGTTATAACCTGCCTTTTATGTGGAATCATGCCTTTGGGGATAATTATAAGGAAATTGCTAACCTAGATTACATTAAAAACCTCTTCAAGCGCCTGTAATTAGGCCTTTTTAGCGATTAAAACCCCTTTATTTTACTATTTTTGTAGCCTTAAATTGAGTTTTTAAAGAGATGAAGAACATTCGCAACTTTTGTATCATTGCCCATATCGATCACGGAAAGAGTACCCTTGCCGATCGCTTGCTTGAGTTTACAAAAACTATTAGCAGTCGCGAAATGCAAGCACAAGTGTTAGATGATATGGATCTTGAAAAAGAACGTGGCATTACTATAAAAAGTCACGCCATACAAATGGATTACGAATACAAAGGTGAAAAGTTTGTTTTAAATTTAATTGATACTCCTGGGCACGTTGATTTTAGTTACGAAGTATCGCGTTCTATTGCTGCTTGCGAAGGCGCATTATTAATTGTTGATGCGGCGCAAGGAATTCAAGCGCAAACAATTTCGAATTTATATTTAGCCTTAGAGCACGACCTAACCATTATTCCCATTTTAAATAAAATGGATCTGCCAAGTGCAGAGCCAGAGGTGGTGAAAGATCAGATCATAGACTTGATCGGTTGCGAGAGAGATGAAATTATTCCTGCGAGCGGAAAAACTGGAATGGGCATTGAAGATATTTTAGCAGCGATCATTGAGCGCATAAACGCTCCTGTTGGTGATCCAAAAGCTCCATTGCAAGCTTTGATATTTGACAGCGTATTTAATTCGTTCAGAGGGATCATTGCTTATTTCAAAATTTTAAACGGCACCATTAAAAAAGGTGAAAAAGTAAAATTCGTAAATACAGGCGCGTTTTATAATGCTGATGAGGTTGGCGTATTAAGATTAAAACCAGAACCGCGTAATGAATTAAGCACCGGTGATGTTGGTTATATTATTTCAGGGATTAAAAGTGCCAAAGAAGTAAAAGTTGGAGATACTATTACACATTTTGATCGCCCTTGTGCAGAAGGTATTCATGGTTTTGAGGAAGTAAAGCCAATGGTGTTTGCAGGAATTTACCCTATAGACACAGAAGATTTTGAAGAGCTGCGCTACAGCATGGAAAAATTGCAACTCAATGATGCATCATTAACGTGGGAACCAGAATCATCTTTAGCTTTAGGTTTTGGATTTCGCTGTGGCTTTTTAGGGATGCTACACATGGAAATTGTGCAAGAACGTTTAGAGCGCGAGTTTAACATGACCGTTATTACAACTGTACCAAACGTATCTTATATTGCTCATCAAACCAACGGAGAATCTGTAACAGTAAATAACCCAAGCGATCTTCCGGATCCTGCAAGGATCGAAAGAATTGAAGAGCCTTATATCAAAGCCAACATCATTACTAAATCAGATTTTATTGGGCCGGTAATGAGTTTATGTATTGAAAAACGCGGACAAATTGTAACACAAAATTATTTAACTGCTGATAGAGTTGAATTGATATTTGAAATGCCTTTAGGTGAAGTAGTATTTGATTTCTTTGATCGCTTAAAATCAATTTCAAAAGGTTACGCTTCGTTTGATTATCATCCAATAGGCATGCGTGATTCAGATCTTGTAAAATTAGATATTCTTTTAAAGAGCGAACCCGTTGATGCATTATCGTGTTTAATTCATAGAAGTAATTCGTATGTGTTTGGAAAAAAGATCTGTGAAAAATTAAAAGAACTCATTCCAAAACAACAATTCGAAATTCCAATCCAGGCTGCTATTGGTTCTAAGATCATTGCTCGCGAAACCATTAGCGCGATGCGTAAAGATGTAACAGCAAAATGTTATGGTGGCGATATCTCGCGTAAGCGTAAATTACTTGAAAAACAAAAAGCAGGTAAAAAACGCATGAAACAAGTTGGTAACGTGGAGATCCCTCAGAGCGCGTTTATGGCTGTGTTAAAGCTTAATGATTAAATTTACATATACATTCTTACTTTTTATTTTTATCACTGTACTTAAAGCACAAGTGATGTGGCAATTTGATAAAGATTCTCTGATCACATGGTATTACCAAGGAGGAGATGAATTTAGCGACGATAAATTAAACACTAACTATTGGAACGATTGGTATGGTTGGGCTCGCTCAATCACAAATAATAAAGAACAACAGTATTATACAACCTACAAAAATCATTTTTTAAAAGATGGTAAATTAATTTTAACTGCTAAGCGCCAAGATATGTACGAGCGTTACGTAGATTGGATGGGCGATAATGATTCGATTATTAATGATGGGAGTTTTTACGGCTTAAACAAAAGAAAGTTTACCTACTCAGCCGGAATGATTCAATCGCACAAAGATTTTCAATACGGTTATTTTGAGATCAAATTCAAGATTCCAAAAGAAAAAGGCTTTTGGCCAGCGTTTTGGTTATATGGCGCCACACCAAACGAAGAGATAGATTGGATGGAATTGAAAACAGAGAAGCCAAACCAGATACATGTTGGAAGACATTGCCAAAAAAAAACAGATAACTACACAAAAACTCTTTTCGGAAAAAAAGTTTGGGGCGATTGGGTAAAATTTGAAGGATCACTAAACGAAGGTTACAATGTGATAGCCGGTATATGGACGGCTAACTGTTTAAAATATTATTTAAATGGCGAATGTATTGCTATTACTTACGTTGACATGAAGCATCCAAAAAAATTGGTTGCTAATATTGCAGTATCCAGTGATAAGGGCGCTTATTCTCCCGGTCCACGAAAAGATTTTAAAGACTCTGTAAATTTTGAGATTGATTATATTCGTGTATGGGATAGAAATGATCTTCTTGCAAAACGAATGAGCAAAAGTTCGTCTACCGCTAAAGAACCGGTAACCGGTGTTGAAAAAATTGCAAGCTCATCACTTGTTTCCAGATCAAAATTACATTACGGAAAAAAAACGCTTCATGAGAACGAAGGTTTTTTTGCATCGCTCATGCCGCAAAGCGGAAGCAAATATCAGCTCACTGTTTTAGGGAAAGATATTCCTAAAGACGGTACAGTTATATTAAAAGATGATTCTGGAAAGATCATTTCAGAAACGCTTTTGAGGTATGGCATAACAACATATGATCTGCTTGGGTATCAAGGAATGGTTTTAAAACTCACAATAAAGGCTCTTGGAAAAGAAGCTAATTACAATATCACCGTTAATTAATTTTTTTGAGTAGTTTGTATTTGTTAAGGTCTATGTTTAGATCCTTATACATTGTATCCAGAAATTTTTCTTCTTTATTTAATAAAATATACTCTTGTTGTTTTGCGAATGGCTCAAGGGTAACATTATCATATCTTAATAAATAAAATTGAAATCCCCATTCTTCGTAAATTCCTGATAATGCATAAATCTGTTTGTTTTTACCGGTTGCCTTAGCAATTTTTCTTGCGTCGGCTATTACTTCTTGGTCTCTACCATCTTTTCCGAAAACGGCAATCGTGTATATCAAAACAGCTATCAGTCCTACACAAGCCATTGTAAAAAGTGTTTTGAGAGCTTTTACACTCATGGTTACATTTTGTTGAAGTTTAAATATCTCATCCAAAAAAAGCACACTCAACATAATGGCAAAAAATGGCAATGCTGGAACAAAATACACCGCACGTTGAACGTGAGTGAAACAAAGAGGAATAACACCTGCTAAACCAATAAGCGCAAACAAAAGCATGTGTTTTTTTAAGATCGGGTTTTGCAAAGTGGTCATTGATCTTTTATTTCTCATCATATTAAATCCCATAAAGGGTAAAAGTATTACCATAGGAACAAGAAGGTCGCTGAACAACCAATACAAAACAACAAAACGATTTTCTACTTCGGGATCATTATATATTCGCTGTAGTAATCTTTCGTTCAAGTAAAAGCTCAAACTTTTTCGGGCCTCATTGCTAAAATAGATCATTAAAAAATATATCACCGCAGGAATAAGCACTAATAAAAGAGTGTTACTAATGGCTTGCTTCCACGTTATATTTTTAAAACATAGTCTCATTATTATAAAAACACTCAATGGAAAAATCCCTGGTAGTCCTTTTGAAAAACTTGCCAGGAAAATAGAAATTCCCGCGAGGATGATGAATATGTATTTATTAGAATCCTTAGATAGTGATCTCACCATAAAATAAACAGATGCCAACACAAAAACGCTTACTGTGTTTTCTTGCATATTATTTTTATACGACCACGAAACCGAAGGAATGATAATCCACAATAAAATAGGAAGCCAATAGAATGTGTGATATTTGTTTTCTTTTTTAAAAAAACGTTTCCATATGGCACTTATCAAAAAAGCGCTTAATACAAGCATAGAAAAACAATAGATACGTTCGCTCAAATAACTTCCCTTAAAAATTTTAAAGAAAAATGATTGTAAAAAATAGATCAAAGGCGGATGTTCCAAAAAATAATTTTTCCCTTGCTTTTCCCACGATGAACTTAAATAAGGAAACCAAAAGCTCCCCGTTCCATCGGCCAGGTTTTTTGCTACAATGGCGTATTGCGTTCCATCCATAAACATGCCATGTTGCACCAAATTAGGCAAAACCAAGGCCAGCATTACCGCTAGAGTAAACAGCGAGAAAGCTAAATGTGAGCTAAATTTGTAGTTTTGCATCAGAAAACAAATGTATAAAAACCTCCAGAGGAATAAAATAATAATCCCAGAAAACCGTTATATTCGTGGTGCTGAACTGGTATAAATATATAGTTGTTTTTATTACATTAATTAACGTATCGTTTGCTCAACAAAACGATGGTTATAGTGTTAATTTACCACGCTATTATAACCGGCAGCTCAACTTTGGCTTTACTATAGCTTATAATCAAACCGACTTTAGATTAAATACCGTTAAAAACTCGCTTTTTCCTGATACGGTAATAAAAAGCAATAACGTTGATACGCGCTATCGCATCCGTTCTATTTACACAAGGCCGGGACCGGGTTTTGCAATTGGATTAGTAACTGATTTTCGCATTTTTGATTACATGCGTTTAAGAACTACTCCAAGTATAAGTTTTGCCTCGCGTAAAATTGAATATTTTCTTTCTAATGCGACTCGCGATTCGAGTAAGTATTTTGAAAAAACAGTCGAGTCAACTTTTTTGATCTTTCCCATTGAAATTAAAGTTCAGTCCAAGCGATTGGGAAATTTTAGTGCTTATGTTATTGGCGGAGGTGGCTATATGCTCGATCTGGCTTCGCGTAAAAAAGCAGCAGGAGTTGCCAGTGGAGGAGCCAATCAATTAGATGATAATGTAAAATTAAAACGCGACGATTATTATTATAGCGGTGGCGCAGGAGTTGATTTTTATTTGATGTATTTTAAGTTAGGCTTTGAACTCAAACTTCATATGGGCACAAAAAATCTTTTACAAAAAGAAAATAGCATTTTTACAAATAGTTTGGATAAAGTGCGATCGCGCATGGTAACGTTTACAGTTACATTTGAAGGATAAAAAAATTCCTGCATATTTCGCGGACTAACTCAGATAACCAACTAAAGATCTGCGAAAATCAGCGCGATCTGCGGGAGACAAACCGCTTAAAAATCATCATCCTCTTCTTCCTTTTCAGGATCTTTCTTTTTCCCTTCCTTGCCGGCAGGCAGGTTAGGATTTTCCAATTTAAATTGTTGATCAGACTTAGGTGTTGTTTTTACTTTGATCGAATCCTTTTTGAACATACCAAATTCTTCTTTCAATATCGATTTCAAATTCTGTTTCTCGTTTTTGATATCGTCCTTGATCTTTTGTTTCATGCCCTTGCGATCGTACTTAATAATAGGCTTATCTACAGTTCCAGTCATTAAAATAAAAGCACTTCTATGATTCTCAGGATCATTTTCTATTAAACCAAATTCATCATCTGCATCAGGCTTTCGCTTTTTGCTTAAATAATCGCTTATCAGTAATTGAATATGATAATCAATATCGTTATTAAAGCTGTGTGTTCCCCAAAAATCAATATTTAATACCGAATTTTTAATAGCTGTTTTTGGAATAGTGATAATGCTTTTGCTTATTTCTACTCTACTTTGAAGTGATGAGAATTTTATACTCTTGAGATCATTGAGGTCAACAAATTTTGCCAAACTTTCTAATGGTTTAAAATCTACTAACCTACCCTGCTCTATTTGCAGATCGGATATTGCTTTTATTGAATTAAGATCGGGCTCCAAAAATTTATCCCATGTGCCGCTAAAGTCGATACTTGCACTTAATAAACCTCCAACATTATTATCTTTTAATGTTTCTTGATCAAAATTATTTAATTGTGCAAACATCTTAGTTACATTTATTTTCACCATTTCTCCGTGCATTGCCACTTCTAAATTTTTCCCGTTAAAGTCAAGTAGTGCATCAATGGTGGCATTTCCATCCATGGTGTTTAAATTCAGGCTCTCTGCTAAGATCTTTTTATTCTTCAGTTCAATATTTCCTTGAAGTTGCGTAGCGTTGAATTTACCAAAACTCAAAGCATCAATACTTGCGTCTAAAATAAAATTGATATTATCAGGTACGTCAACCTGATTTTTTTTAGAAGAATTAGAACTAGCTGCATCATAAATAAAATCCTCAACCACAATTTTGTTGCTTTTCAAATTTCCGTAAATTTTCAAAGGGTTTTTAGAATCCAAAATAAAATTAAACGCGCCTTCAACTTTTCCGTCGATCCTCATGTCTGAACTTCCTTTTTTAATGGCCAAATTATTTACTTCCACCAAACGATTCAAGGCTCTTACTTCGCACGAGTAAATAGTTGTGCTATCTTTTTGTCCTTTAAACTGGATCACAATATCTTTAAGTGAGGCTTGCAGTTCCAAAGAAGCATTTTCGGAGAGAACATTTTTCCCTGCCTTGCCGGCAGGCAGGTTTAATTCCTCCACTTTGCTTTTTACTAAACCATTAAATGTTATTTTTCCCTTCAATTTACGAAGCGTATCAATTGGCCAAAACTTTGTGAAATTATCAAGATCGAGCGTGCCTCCAACTTTTAGATCCAAAAAAGGATCATTAAAATCAGTAAGGATCATATCGCCATAAAAATGATCGCTGATAAGATCGCCCGAAACATTTTTAAGCTCTAGCAAAGTCTTATCTTTTGTACTCACAAATCTTCCTTTGGCGTTTAAATTAGTTAGCTTGGCATCTTTTGGTTGATACACTATGGTAGTATTACTCACACCAAAATCCACACTCACATTGAAGTCCTTTTTGTCTGCCTTGCCGGTAGGCAGGTAATTCATTTTACCGGTCACGTAAAAATTTCCTTCGCTTTTATAATCACGAATACGATCTTTTTGTGATTCTGGGAGTAACGACAGGATAGACTGTATATCCAAATTCATTCCTTTAAAATCGAGCCCTAATTCACTCAAGCTATCTCCATAAACCATCATGCCATTGGTTTCAATATGCATTTTATTTAAATAAACATCACAGGTCTTTATTTTATAAAGGTCTTTACTCACCTGTAATGCGGCTTTGTATGTTACTTTCTTGTTCTTCATATAATCTGTCTTCTTCACGCTAACTTTATTCACGTAAAGATCTCCTTCGCCTTTCAATTCATAATCTGTATTGCTAAAATTCCCCGAAAGATTTACCTGCTTCATGTTGAATTGCGTTCTCACTTTATATTGCAGATCAATATAACTCATATCCACATTTGTGAATTCAATTTGCTCGAGGTTAAATTTTAAACTATCGTTTGTACGAATGGTGTCTGTGCTTTCTTTCCACACAATATAATTTGGCTTCCCTTTGCTGTTTACTTTTAAACGACAAAAAGCATTCAACATTTTTATTTTTTTAATGTCGTACTTCTTATTCCAAAGATCTTTGATGTCAAACTTAAGCTGAAGACTCTTAGCAAAAATAAGCGTATCGCGCCTCTCGCTTTTGATCGCTTCCATGCAGACAATATTTTTGAACTCCAGCGCACAATCGGGAAATGTTTTTACGATGGTAAGATCAATATTCTTTGGATCCAATCGGATCTCAGCATTTAAATTCTTATTCAGCTCTTTGATGATCATCGCTTTTACATCATCTTCGTAAATGTAAATTAACGAAATTGCTGTGATCAATAAAACAACAAGAATGAATGCAAGCCAAAAAACAAAGCGAAACAGCCTTCCTAAAAAACTCCGTTTGGGCTTGGGTAAATGCTGTATATGTTCAGGCGTGTTCAATAAAGTAAATTTGGTTAAAAAAACCTGTTAAGGCTCGTTAAAAACCAAAAGAATTTTAACAGTGGGCTCTTAATTAAACACCAGTTTTTTATATATAATGCCTTTATTGCAATTAAGTTTAAGAATATAAATTCCTTGCCCGTATCTTTTTAGGTTAAGCTTGGTTGTAGCTTCTTTCGTCTCCGTTTGCAGTATTTTCTTTCCATCATAATCAAAAATCTCTATTAAGTTACAGTTGCTTTGGGTGTTATTTATATACAGAAGAAATTCGCCATTATCAGAAGGATTTGGGTATAACTCAACGTCGGCGCCTTTTTTGTAGCTTGAAGCTACGATTTTCGAATAACTCGAAGAACCATTAAGATCAGTTTGTTTTAAACGATAATAGTTTATTCCCAAAATAGGATCTTTATCAATAAAACCATAGTATGCCTTCTCATTGCTATTCTCTTTTCTATCTAATTTACCAATTGCTTCAAAACTAATTCCATCACTACTTCTTTCAATGGTAAAATATTTATTACTTACTTCTGATGCAGTAATCCAATCCAACTGAATTCCTCTTTCAATTGATTTAGCATCAAAATACAAAATAGTAACAGGAAGTGTGCAGGGATTAAACGTAACAAAACTTACATCATCAATGAACCAGCCTTCATCACCTCTATTATAAATACCTGGTGTTAAACTTACAAAGTTAGCACAGCCTTGAATGGTGATTAATTGGAACTGTACTGCCATTGTTCCAACAGGAACATTATATACATAAGGATTTGGGAAATTATTAAGAGTTCCGCAAGAGGATAAAGCAACATTATTGGCCGATGTTGTCCAGTTCCATAGTGTATTGCTATTTCCCGACCACGAATCTGCAACTACAAAAGGTCCATTATTTAAGCTTACTAATACAGCAAAACCTTCATTTGCGTCTAGTCCTTCACCACTACCTGCGCATCCAAGAGAAGCCGCAATACCTCCAATTGTTTGTGTTCTGTGATAAAATGTAAATATTCCGGTACAGCTACCTCCTATTAGTGTAATGGGATCAAAAATAACTGAAGTACCATCAGTGCCTATGGCGCAGCCTGTCCCCCCATTACCTCTTCCTAACCTTAATGATTTTGTTCCTGTTCTTGCTAATTCGTTATTAACTGTTCCTACTGTAGTATAATTCCATGCAGGAGCACCTTCAAAGCCTTCGGCAATGCTAGTTTGACATAATATTCGGTTACTTATTATAAAAATTAGGGCATAGGTTAATAGCGATTTCTTAATTCTATTTAGTATTAGCCAAATCATTCTGAGTATTTTATTGGTTTTCATTTTTTTTATACTTCGCTAATTGTTTCGTTCTAATTTCATTTTTAAATTTCTACACCCTTTTCACTACATTTCCGTTTTATTATGGCCTCTTAAAACCTACTCCTTAGTTTTGCTTTTATTCTTCTGTATTTATTTTGTTTTATTATATATCCTGTTGTTAACTGTAGAGTTAAATAAGAATCTTTGTCAACATCGCCTCTTTGTGCCGGTTTACCATCAGCTGCAGGAGATGAAAATCCATCAATCTGTCCTTTATTTGGGTCAGCCATCTTTGCAGAAAGCTCGCCATAAGATGCTTTTAGTTCTTTTGGATCGTAATAGAAAGTGCTTACATCGTCAATATAATCTGTAAATGTTTTCATGTATGAGATCTCTATCCCAATTGACCAGTTCCTTTGAACATAATATCTGTATGCAAAACCAAAAGGAATGCAAACCGAATAGTTTTTGTATTGTTTTGGTCCTCCAGGTAATCCTTGTCCTTCTGTATGCAATGGTTTTAATTTATGCCATGTGCCATTTGAAGATCTTCCCTTTGGATTGAAATAAAAACCGCCCGCTCCAACAAAAGCAGTAAGGTCGAACGAATTTGTTTTCATTCGTTTACCAAACGTATTTTTTATTCCATATCTATTACCTACAGAATTATGCATATAAACAAATTCCATTCTAAACGTCAATTCAAAAATGTTCGATTTAAAATTGAGATTCCTATTGTTTCTATACTTCTCAGCAGTTAATTGATCGTCACCCCTAACTCTTAAATATTTAAATGCCGAAACAACATTGAACCACTTTGCTAATTTGTATTTATAACCAAAAACTGCTGAGATCCCGGTTTGCTGTAATTCCAAATCAACCGGACTAAGATCTGTTCCAATTTTATCCAAACCTCCTAGATCACCCAAAAAATTAGCCGCTCCAAATCCAATAAAGACCTCTCGTCTATACTTTTTCCACTCGTTGCCTTTTTTAAAGTTTTGCGCAAACATAGTTTGCGTAAACAACACAGATACTGTTGTAAAACACATTGCCGCTTTCATCAATTCAACGCGCAAAATCTGTCTCATCCTTTCAAATTTTACTCTTTCTTGAGATTTCTTATCCTGGTTACGGCGGTTCAAGGTTTTCCATTTCTGGATAGAAATGGAGCTTGTAGGGTATTCACTGTAAACGAAACAAATTTATATTTAGCGTTTGTTTTAAATGCTAGTTTAGTATTATGTTATTATTACACCATTTTTAAATCTTTTGGTTGTTGTAAAATGAAAGGTTATTTTTAACATATAAAATGATGTATAGTTGTTAAAACGATCTTAATATTTGGTGCAAGGCACTATTTTTGGGTACCTTTCTGTTATGAAAAAACTAATCTTATATCCCGCTTTGGTTGCTTTAGCTGTAACCTTGTTCTCATTTATTGGTACCGGTCCGAGAACCGAATTAGCCCTCAATGCAGCTTTGCCAATGGCTGATGCTAAAATGAAAGATGTTTCAGGTAAAACTGTTTCTTTAACAGAAAGCAAAACCGCTAAAGGGTTGCTTGTTATTTTTAGCTGCAATACCTGCCCGTATGTAAAACTTAGCGAAAAGCGGATCAAAGAATATTCTGACTATTGCTTAAGCACCGGTATTGGTTGCGTTATTGTAAACAGTAATGAGGCTCAACGCACGGAAGCTGATAGCTTTGATGAAATGAGTAAATATTATACGGCTCAAGCATTAAAATGTGCTTATGTAGTTGACGAAAAAAGTTCACTTGCTGATGCTTTTGGCGCAACTCGCACGCCGCAATGTTTTTTGTTTAGCGCAAAAGGTTTGGTTTATAAAGGCGCCATTGACGATAACGTTAAAGATGCCTCAGCGGTAAAAGCTCCTTATTTAAAAGATGCTTTGGCCTCAGTTGCGAAAGGCGAAACTCCTAAAATGCAAGAAACAAAATCTATTGGCTGTACTATTAAAAGAGTAGAGTAAAAATTACTTTTTTATTAATTAATTAAAGCCTAGGATTTTTTTCTGGGCTTTTTTTATTTGGGCGTGCCCCCTACGAATCAAAATGCCCTTGTAACTATTAGCGAGCCATTTTGCTTGTAGGTGTCGCGCTTTTCGCTTCAAGCCTGCTTGTTCTTTGCTAAGTTTGTAGCGCTGCGGTGGCTTCCTGCGGTCGCCTGCTCGCCCAACAAACATAACGCAAAGTCCAAAGCAGGGCTTTTCGCTTCAATCGCTCACGCATCTGAAAAAAGCAAAGAAGATGGCCAAAATATTATTACAATTATTATTTAAATGTCTTTCTTATTCTTCTTAAGAATTTCATCTGTAAAATGCTGGATAGATCTATCCTTTGAGAATTTATCGGTATTGTATTCGCTAGATCTGTTTTTTGGAATAGATAATGACTGCCATTGTTGGTCTGCCTTAGCGGCAGGCAGGCTTACTAATAGTTTTGCAATATAAACCATTTGCCCTACATGATATGGATAATGCGCCAATTGACGATTAATTGCGTCTTGCGCCGTGCATCCTTGATTGCGGATATAAATAATTTTTCCAAGATCATCATTACTTAGGCTTTTAAGTGTTGCAAAAAGAGTGCTCCATCCTTTGTCCCAAACATTTAGTAGTTCGATTTTTGTTTTTACAACCTCTTCAAATTCTGCATCACGCTTGCGCCATTCTTTTTCTCCATCGCTGGTTAAAAAATCGGTCCAACGCGATACCATATTGCCCGATAAATGCTGAACAATAACCGCAATGCTATTGCTTTCTACAGAAGGAACAATAAACAATTGCTCGTCTGCCAATTGATCTAAGGCCTTTTCGCCTAGGAGTTTGTAATATTCAAACTGTTTTATTGCGCTCGCTAAATAATTTGTTTCCATATCTTATATTTATTGTTCCTAAGGGGGTGATATAAATAAGATTTTTTAGGCGAGTGGTATTTTAAAACCGCAGCAGACGTTGGTCTGTGAGGATTTTAAATCCCGATAGCTATCGGGAGAAACTCAACAAAAAAAGCAATTTATATCACACCCTTAAAAGTTATCATACCATTGACGTTGACGAGGCACTTTGATGTCGTTCAACATTCCTGTTTTTAAATTGATAGTTATGTTATAGCTTTTTCTGAAACCAAATGGCACCCAGCCTATTCGTGCTTCCCAACATTTTAGGTCGCGATAAATATCCAAACTGGTATAGCTTATGCCCTTTGCCATAAAATCATAACCGCTAGTGATGCCCACTTTCCAATACTTAGTTGGAGAAACATCACCACTAAATGTTAAAGCTTGCGTAGTTTTAAATTTAGAATTATTGCTTGGGTCGGTTTGATCGGGCGTAATGTTATAATTATAATACATGCTTAAATTCCAGGGTAAAGCTTCTTCTTTTTCTCCTTCTTTTTTTGCTCCACGTTCGGCACCATTAGTAAGATCTGGCGATCGCTTTGCCTTTTGAATTGCTTGCACATCATTACTTCCAAACGTAGCGTTTAGTGCTAAGTTAGCCGTTAAGAATCGTAGTGTTTTTCCATTATAATTTTGCGCGTATTCTTTTACTCTGCGTTGCGTTGTTTTATCATAGCCATAAGGGTCAAACGTTGAACCAACCAATACATCAACATATTTGAATACCTTATTACGCGCGCTTACCCCTATATTGCTCATTTGAAAACTATCTGCTGCAAAATTATAAGCGCCGGTGATGCCAAGATTTTGCAACAAAACTATTTTTTTATACGTTACGCCTGTATCGTTCGCCTGCCTTATTTTTGCTTCAATATTATTACTCAAATTCATGTTGAATGTATTTTGCTCGCCAACTCCGGGGCCACCAAACAATGATTTTTCAAAGATGCTATAACGAAGTGTTTTTCCATTAGTTAATGTGTCGGTATTTATTTTTTTCCAAAAACCATATTGCTCTTCGCCTAAATCTGGGCGATAAACATACGTAAGTGTTGGGATCAATAAATGCCTAATTTGTTTTAATTTTTTTGTTTTGAACATATAATCAAAGAACACTTTTGTATTCAACGCTGTAGAAAAATTTGCGTCATAGCCACCTGCAAAACCTCGTATAGTTTTATCTGCCAAACTATCCTTACGTGCTGCAGTAAGCAAATGCTCTTTGCGAATAGAGCTTGTATACATTACCGAACTTAAATTGATAGCCGGTGTAACGGTGATGTATTTAAGAACACTAAAATTGGTTGAAATTGGTAAACTGTGCCTGATACCATATTTCATTTTCTCATCAATGTTCCCTTTAAAAATGGTAGAATCATATCCGCTCAAGGTATTGCGTGCTTCAAATAAATAGTTCACTCCAATTTTATCGATCACTGTTTGCTTTACAGCGCCCTCTCGTTTAAACGGATAAAAACGATTCACATTAAAGGTTAATTGCGGGAAGGAAATATCAACTTGCTTTGTATTTGTGTTTTGATTATGCGTTGCATTCAAAGCCAATGATCCTACTTTAAATGCGCGACTAAAATTTATATTGGATTGAAATGTATTAGTAAGGTATTGCCCCGAGTTTAATGCGTTAAACTTATTGTACAATTGATTTTGATAATTTACGTTGGCGCCAAAATTTACTTTGGGATTATTTTTATTGTCTTGTCTGTGCTGCCAAGCAACACTGTAAGATTGCTGTTTGCTAAATTTACTTGAGCCCAATGGCGCCAGATCTTTATCGCCAACATTAAACTGACTAAATCCTAAATTGATCGCACCAACTGCTTTGTAAAGTACATTGTAATTATTGCTGGTTCGCAAACCCCAACTTCCATTCGAATAAATATCACCACGAATGGTCATATCGGTCATGTCATTTATTCCTATGTAAAATCCTCCATCTTTTAAAAAGAAACCTTGCGCTGGGCTATTTCCATAAAAGGGGATCAAAATTCCATTATGTTGCTTCTTTGTGTTCGGAAAAAATCCAAACGGTAAGCCTAATGGTGTTGGAACACCACCTATCTCTAAATACATAGGTCCGGTAACAATTTTATCGCCCGGAATTATTTTTGCTTTGGTAGCTCTAAAAACAGTTCGCGAATCAGCATACTCGCAAGGGATACATTTCATGTTCTTCATGTATATCACATCGTTGCTATCCTTTTTTATCTCATTTCCAAACACCAACATTTCGCCCTGTTTTGTGAGGGCGTTAAATATCTTTCCTTTCCGTGTTTTTAAATTATACATGATCTTTTCGGCATTCATTTCCTGATCACCATCTTTAAAAACAGGGGTTCCTGCCAATTTTCCGGTACTATCAGGCATTCCGTATGCTGTAATGATATTGCTTGTATAATCAATTTCAATTGCACTGGCCGTGATATTCATGCCCTCGTAAACCACATTAGCTTGGCCATACAAAATGGCTACTTTTCTTTGTGCAAGGTAAACTATGGAATCTTTGGCTTTATAATCGATCTTAGAATCCAGCATTCCAGAATCAACAAGGGTGTCAGCGGCCGGTTTTTTGATGGTATCGTTCGTGTTACTTTGCGCGTAAATAGCGTTACAAGATATTAACACGAACCATAAGAAAACTAATATGTTATGTCGGGTCAGCTTCAAGGGAAAGACGCTATTTTTACTAGAATTCATTTTGAAACCGGATTTTCATTCTTTTTCGAGTGTTTTTTGTGCAAGCAAGGCACTTTTTTCAGGCTATACCCAGAGGAAGTCTGGTCAAAAAAAGTAACGAAGCCTGCGCGAAAAAGACGCTGAAAAAGGAGATAAGACATTTACGAGATGAATTCTACACGTACAAAGCTACAAACCTAAACGACAAAGCACTTAGAAATTGTGACCATAAAGGTTAAAAATATCAAATTTACCCTGTTACTAACCTTTGGGTTGCTTGCTGCGCTTGGCTTTAAGCCCGGTAATGGCAAGGGTAAAGTGGGTGCAATAAAGATCATTGTAATAGATGCAGGGCATGGTGGTAAAGACCCCGGCTGCAATGGCGTTTCTTCCAAAGAAAAAGATGTTTCGTTGAGCGTAGCTCTTAAATTGGGAAAGCTTATAGAAGAAAATATGAAAGATGTGAAGGTAATTTATACCCGCACAACTGACGTGTTTGTTGACTTGGAAGACAGAGCGCAAATTGCCAATAAAGCCAAGGCCGATCTATTCATTTCGATACATTGCAATGCAGCCGGAAAGGTTGTAAAATACAGAGATCCTAAGACAAAAAAAATGCGCGTAAAAATGCGCAAAAACAAAAAAGGAAAATATGTTCCTGTAGAAACTACCAATCCTTTACCGTTTGGTTCGGAGACCTATGTAATGGGTTTAAAGAATGAAGAAGGGAAAATGAAAGTTGCCACACGCGAGAACTCTGTTATTTATTTAGAAGATGATTACGAAAAAAAATACGAAGGTTTTGATCCAGATAGTGAAGAGAGTTATATCATCATGAGTAATTATACCAGCGCTTATGTGATACAAAGTGCTAATTTGGGTTTAAAAATACAAGCAGAATACAAAAGCAAAGCTGGAAGAGTTGATAAAGGTGTGCATCGCCAGAGTATTTGGGTACTTTGGAGAACAGCAATGCCAAGTATTTTAACAGAAATTGGCTATCTCACCAATCCTTTAGAAGAAGAATTTTTGGCCAGTGAAAAAGGCCAGGATTATATCTCAAAATCTATTTTTAGAGGCTTAAGAAAATACAAAGATGAATTAGAAGGCAACAAAAAAGAATACAAGGACGACATTGAAAATCAAGCACCGCTTGAAAATGAAAACTTAAAAGCAGGGCATTATATTGGAGAAAAAGCAAAAGATGAAGAAGAGGAAGAGCCTGCTGAAGAAGAAACAAAAAAAGATTCGGTAAAAACTGTAAAAGCATCTGGGAAAATTTCGGCCGACTCAACCATCTATTATGAAAAAGATCTGAATACCGGGATCATAGGGATTATTGACAGTTCGAAATTTGACAAAGCCACAGACGCTAAAACTACCAGTGTAAAAAGCCCGGCAGAGCGCACAAAAGAGATCAATGATTCACTTTCCAAAACACGTACGGCGCGTTTAAAACTCAAAGTCGATTCAATAGCGGCCGCTAAAGTTGAGATCGAAAAAATTAATAAAGTAAAGAATGAAACAAAACCAGAAATTGCATTTAAAGTTCAATTTGCCAGTAGCGAAACCCGTTTAAATTTGAAAGAAAAACGTTTTGCCGATATTAAAAATGGCGCTTATTACAAGGTTAAAACCACTTACAAATATACTTCCGGTAATTTTTCTTCTATGAGCGAAGCCAGCGCACATCAAAACATATTGCGCGATAATGGCTTCAAGGATTGCTTTATTGTGGCCTTTAAAAACAACGAACGTATAGACGTTAATGAGGCCAAACGCCTGTTAGAAGAGAAGCAATAAATGTTGTATCTTTGTTTGCTGTGAGAAATTCACTTTATATCCTTCTTTTTATATTTGCTTTGGTTGCCTGTAAAAAAGAGGACCAGGAAGCCCCTATTGATCCTAATACAGGATGCAGCAATTGCCTACCAAGCTATGCAACAACATTCAGTGGTATTTTTAAAGCCGGTTCTTATACAGTTACCGGTGCGGCAATGAGCACCAGTATTTCAAATCGTGTGAGTGCATTTTTTAGTAATACTGTAGTAACAGTTCCTTCTGTTGCAAATTCAATAACGGTAAGCAATGTATTCTTTAATGAAGATACACTTACGTATTCGGGCGGTCCATATTATTACACCAATCTTTCAAGCGTTACGTTGAGTCCGGTTAGTTGGACAGTGAATGGTGTTTCGCCAATACCCTCATTTACATACAAAAACTTAAAAGAAAAACCACAGTATGGCGCCATGACAGCCTGGCCGGATACCATTAGCAAGAATATTGGTTTTACTTTTTCTATTTACGATCTTAGCTTTATTACAGGAGCTTCTATACTTATCTCTGATGGTTTACCAATTCCAAACGTTACAACAAAAGCTTTAGGTTTAGGATCAGATACGTTAACTTTTAGTTCCAACGATCTGAGTGGTATGAGTACTTCCACAAACGCGATCATTACGCTTATCATGGAAAATTCACATGCTATAAAAATAGATAGCAAAGATTTTAAAATGAGTAATGAATCTAGTTACTCTCGTAAAATAGTGATAAAGAATTAATGCGCCTCTAGCCAATTCGCGCCAACACCCATTCCAACTTCCACCGGCACTTTTAAAGGCAATGCATCTTGCATTAATTTTTCAATAATTGGTTTTACTTTTTCTAATTCAGGATTGTAAACATCAAATACCAATTCATCATGCACTTGAAGGAGCATTTTTGTTTTGAAATTTTGTTTTTTCAATTCGTTATGGATATTTATCATAGCGATCTTTATCATATCGGCGGCACTGCCTTGGATAGGCGCGTTAATAGCATTTCGCTCGGCAAAACCTCTTACTGTTTGATTTTGCGAAGTGATGTCGCGTAACCAACGCTTGCGGCCTAACAAGGTTTGCACAAAACCATTCTCGCGAGCAAAGTTTATTTCGTTGTCCATGTATTCCTTTATAGATGGATACTCTTTAAAATAATTATCTATCAACTCCTTTGCTTCGGCGCGAGGTATGGCTAAATTCTCCGATAAACCAAAAGCACCTTGCCCATAAATAATTCCAAAATTCACGCTCTTCGACTTGTAGCGCATTTCTTTTGTTACATCCTCTTCTTTTACACCAAATACTTTTGCGGCGGTTGCTGTGTGAATGTCCTTTCCCTTTTGAAATGCGTCGCACATATTTGGATCACCGCTAATGCTTGCAACAATGCGCAATTCTATTTGCGAATAATCGGCGCTTAATAAAATATGATCTTTATCTCTAGGAATAAACGCTTTGCGGATCTGCCTTCCTCTTTCGGTCCGAATCGGAATGTTTTGCAAATTCGGATTATCACTACTCAAACGGCCTGTAACAGCCACCACTTGATTATAAGATGTGTGAATATGCCCTGTTTGTTTATTAACCAATTCAGGAAGAGTATCTACGTAAGTATTCTTTAGTTTATTCAACTCACGATAATCCAAAATTTTTGCAACAATGGGATGAAGATTCTCTAATTTCAATAATACATCTTCGCCGGTCGCATATTGTCCAGTTTTTGTTTTCTTGGCTTTATCAGAGATCTTTAAGACATCAAACAACACATCTCCCACTTGCTTTGGCGATGAAATATTGAATTTAAATCCGGAGTGTTCGTATATTTCCTTTTCAACGCTTGTGATGTCTATTTGTAATTGTGCAGAAATATCTTTGAGTGTATTTACATCTAAATTAATTCCTTCGCGCTCCATATCGGCCAGTACAGATATCAAAGGGGCTTCAACATCCGTGTACAATTTATCTGTTTGTGTTTCTTTTAATTTAGGCTCAAATACTTCTTTCAATTGCAAGGTAATGTCGGCATCCTCTGCAGCATACTCAGTTATTTTATCAATAGGCGCTTCACGCATACTTGTTTGATTCTTTCCCCTTTTTCCAATGAGGGTTTCAATGCTAATTGGCGCATAATTCAAATAGGTCTCTGCCAACACATCCATTCCGTGACGCATTTCGGGCTGAATTAAAAAGTGGGCTACCATGGTATCAAATAATTTATTTTTTATTCGAATGCCATAGTTCATTAAGATATGATAATCGTATTTAATGTTTTGTCCGATCAGTATTTTTTTCTCGTCATTAAAAATCGATGCAAATTTTAAAAGCAGGTCTTTTGCCTTCTTTTGATCCTCGCTTACCGGAACATAATAGGCTTCGTGAACTCTAATGCTAAAAGATAATCCAACTACTTCGGCTTCCAATGAATTTAACCCGGTTGTTTCGGTATCAAAACAAAATTCATTCGCGTTTTCTAGTTTTTGAATTAATACAGCAATATCCGCATCACTATCAACAGTAATATAGGTGTGAGGAATGTCATTTACAGTTTTATAATTTGTTTCAGGATTTTCATCTGCCAGTTCGGCTGCCACTGTTACACTAAAAAATTCGGACGTGCTAAACAGATCGCCCTGTCCGTTTGATGCTTTTGGTTTAAACGCTTCTTTGGTAGCGCTTATACTTTCATTTCCACCAATGTCTTCTCCTAAAATATTTTGTGCAATGCGCCTAAATTCAAGTTCTTTGAATAGTTCGCGCAAGGCTTCGCTATCATAAGGTTTAATGGCTAATGATGCTTCATTAAACTCCACAGGGCAATCTAAAATAATAGTTGCTAATTTGCGCGATTGAAAAGCAAGATCTTTATTATTATCAACTTTCTCTTTTAATTTTCCTTTTAATTTATCGGTGTTCAAGTACAAATTATCCATCGACCCATAGTCCTTCAACAATTGAATCGCCGTTTTTTCTCCAACACCGGGTATTCCAGGAATATTATCAGAAGCATCGCCCATCAATCCCAAAATATCTATCAATTGTTTTACGTTATTTATTTCCCATTTTTTACAGATCTCTTCTTGGCCTAATATCTCTGCGCCATTTCCTAAACGTGCGGGCTTATAAATAAATGTATTTTCGTCAACCAGCTGACCGTAATCTTTATCAGGAGTCATCATATAAGTAGTAAATCCGCGTTCTTCTGCCATTTTTGCAAGCGTACCAATTACATCATCCGCCTCAAAGCCAGGCAAACCGATCACATCAATATTAAATGCTTTTATCAGATCAATTACATATGGAATGGCAAGCCTAAGGTCCTCGGGCATTTCATCTCTGTTAGCTTTGTAAGCTTCAAATTCGATATGACGTTGCGTTGGCGCATCCGTATCAAACACCACAGCAATATGCGTTGGCTTCTCCTTTTTTAAAATTTCGGTGAGTGTATTGCAAAAACCAAAAATGGCTGATGTATTTAATCCTTTTGAATTGATGCGCGGGCTATTGCTAAATGCAAAATACGCCCGATAAATGAGCGCAAACGCATCTAATAAAAATAATTTCTTGTCGGTATCTTTAGTTATCATAATTAGTTATTCTTCTTCCAGTTGTTATATTTATTTATCACTTCAATGGCGCTTTCCACATTTAATTTTTTATCGCTATCGTTATATGATTCTGCATGTTCTTGACCATCCTTCATCCATTCTTGCAATTGCTTTTTAAATTTTCCTCCTTTTACATCTGTTAACTTTCCTGCCTTTCCGCCAGCCAGGTTATCGCCCTCTTTTAACAAAAAATATTCAAACTCCCAGGTTGCTTTGTTCATTACTACAACTTCAAAAGCGCCTTTATACAGTACTATTGGACCATTAGTTAAACGTTTATAAAACAAGCCTTCGTCGTTATTTACAATAGATACAAAATGTTCGTTATCGAATCCGTAAGCTTTTACTTTAGATGGCTTATAGTTTTTTTGAGTTCCTGAGGCATCTTTGAACGTTACCCTTGCATAATAATCTTGTTCTTTTTTTGGATTCATTTTTACCTCTCCACGAAGTGTATCTCCTTTTTCGTTTACTAAATAACCTTTTGTAAAAGTTATTTGTGCTTTTGTGCCCGAAAAAGTGAAAGCTGCCAGAAATGCCGCCAGCAGTAGTTTATACGTGTTTTGTATCATCCTTTAAAGAAACCTATTTTTCAAAACAAACCCAAGCTTTGTTATAATTGTGTGCATAAATAAGTGCGAATGAAACTCCTTTAAAACCAAGGTTATACGCTCCCTATTTAATTGCTAATTCACTCAAATTTATTCATTTAAAATGTTACTTTTGATATTCAATTTTTATTTTGAAGATCGGTTTAAAAATAGGCTTAGCGTTTTTCTCCCTTGCGGCCATTTCTATGATCGTAATTGGTTACATTAGTTACGATAATGCACGAAGGTCTTTAGAGCAACAATCGTTTAATAAACTCACAGCAGTGCGAGAAGCTAAAGCTGATCAAATACAAGATTATTTCAAAAATATAGAAGATCAACTTAAGGATCTTGCATTAAATCCTGTGGTAATCAATGCAACTGGCGAATTTAAATCAGGCTATGCTTCCATTACAAAAGATCTTAAACTGGATGAGAAAAAAATCGATGAATTAAAAAACGAGAATTCTACTTATTTGGGAAAAGAGTTTCTTCCTCGCTTAAATAAGAATCTTATCATTCCAACAACCTTGAAGGATGAAATTGCTTTTGATCCTTCTGCAACTGCCTTGCAAAACATTTATATCGTTAAAAATCCAAATCCTATTGGTGAAAAACTAAACATGTTAAGCAGCAGTGACGGAAGCGCATATAGTATAGCCCATTCCAAATATCATAATGTATTCAAAAATTTTATTGAGCGTTTTGGATACTACGATCTCTTTATTATTGATAATGAAACCGGAAAAATTGTTTACACGGTTTATAAGGAAATAGATTTTACAGCATCGCTAACGGAGCTGCCTTTAAACCACACCAATTTAGGAGAAGCATTTGAAAGCGTAAAAAATGCCGGTAACGATACATTATCAAAATTGGTAGATTATGAGCCTTATCATCCTTCGTACAATGCGCACTCCTCCTTTATTGCCTGCCCTATTTTTGATAAAGGAAAGCAAATTGGTGTATTGGCTTTTCAAATGCCAATTGATCGCATCAATTCTATTATGACTAATAACGCCCGTTGGGAAAATGTTGGTTTGGGTAAGTCGGGCGAAACATATTTGATCGGTGAAGACATGACCTTGCGCAATCAATCGCGTTTTTTAATTGAAGATAGCCTTAACTATTTTAAAATGCTTCGCCATCTGGAAGTAAGCGAATCCACCATTTCAAAAATAAAAGCATTTAATAGTTGCATTGGCTTGCAAGAGGTGAAAACTGTTGGAACACTTGCAGCCCTTAAAGACTCGAGCAACACAAAAATATTTCCTGATTACCGTGGCGTATCTGTTCTTTCATCATACAAACCACTTCGCGTATTGGGAATGAACTGGGCCATATTGAGCGAGATAGATGAGGACGAAGCTTTTGCCGAAATTGTTGCTCTTAAACAAAAAATGATTGCTGCTTTCATATCACTTCTAATTGTAGTGATCATTACGTCGTATTTTATGTCGATGCAATTAACCAAACCCATAAAAGAACTTTCTATAGAGGCCGAAGAATTAGGTAATGGTAATTTAGAGGTAGAAATAAAAACCGGAAGAAAAGATGAGATAGGTGTTTTGGCCGATAATTTTAAAAAGATGCAAAGCTCTATAACAAAACTCATTATGGATCTAAGGCACATGAATCATACGCTGGAAGATAAAGTTGTAGAACGCACAGCCGAAGTGGTAGAGCAAAAGAATATCATCGAAGAAAAACAAAAAGAGATTATTGATTCAATTTTGTATGCGAAGCGAATTCAGAATGCCATTTTAGCGCACGAAACCTATTTACAAAAACATTTGCCTGAGTATTTTGTATTATTCAAACCTAAGGATCATATTAGCGGTGATTTTTACTGGGCTACAAAAAAAGACGGACGTTTTTATTTAGCAGTTTGCGATAGTACAGGCCATGGTGTTCCGGGAGCGTTTATGAGTTTGTTGAATATTGCTTTTTTAAATGAGGCCATTACCGAAAAAAATATGGTTGAGCCGCACGAAATTTTGAATCACGCTCGAAAACGTCTCATTCAAAACATGTCTAAAGAAGGAAATAAAGATGGAATGGATGGAATTTTAGTTTGCATTGACCCAGAGAAAAAGACATACACTTATTCAGCGGCACATAACAGTCCGCTTATAATAAAGAACAACGAATTTGTAGAATACCACGCCGATAAAATGCCAATTGGTGAAGGCATACGAGAAGAATCGTTTACATCACATAAGTTTGATGTGAAAGAAGGTGATATGATTTATTTATATACCGATGGTTATGCCGACCAGTTTGGTGGACCAAAAGGAAAGAAATTCAAGTACAAACAATTGAATGATCTGCTGATGGAGTTAAATCAAAAGTCAATGAACGCACAAAAAGAAAAACTTGCAGAAGTGTTTATGGATTGGAAAGGTGAGCTTGAGCAAATTGATGATGTGTGTGTTTTTGGTATTCGGGTTTGATGTTTTGCCCCTCTGGGGCAATTGATTTTTCCTTTTACTTTTTAAAAATGTTCGGCTCCTCTGGAACCGTTTCGCGTTAAAATCACAATTGATTCTTTAGAGCTCGGGCATTTACAGAGCACGCAAATTTGTATTCTTTAATGCTGTAGCGAAAAACGTTATGCTTTTTTGTTCCAGAGGTAGCAAACGTTTTTTGAAGATTTGCGTTTTTGTTCTCATTGCCAAGAGGGGTGAAAAATTAAAAAATTCCTGTATCTTTTTTAGATCGGCATTATTATACATATATGCAGATCATACTTCTTATATCTTTCATGTTGTTTAGTTTAATTAGCGTTAGAGCGCAAGAAGGTGGTGTGTTTGAACCGCCTAACCCATGCAGTTCATTTTCTAAATACCATACGGCCCAAAAAAGACCAATTGCCTACACGTATGTTAGAGAAAGTGATGTTGCATGGGAAAAGCGCGTTTGGAGAGACATTGATCTGAGGGAAAAACAAAATTTAAAATATTATTATCCTGTTGAAGTAAATCCATGTGTTCGTTCGCTATTCCAAACGTTAAGCTTTGGAATACTAAAAGGAGAGATAGTGGCTTTTAAAGATGAGGACTTTATGGTGCCTTTGGAAAAATCGGAGGTGAGAAAATTGTTAGTGGTGCAGGACACAATACCAATGTTTACCGTGAACGCTGAAGGTGGCGAAGATCAAGTTATGCAACCTGTATCAGATTCTACAAGCATTTACAGGCGCATACAAAAATTCCGACTAAAAGAAGATTGGTTTTTCAATAAAGAAACTTCTACTTTGGATGTTCGGATCATTGGAATTTGTGCGTACGAATACGTGCAAGATAAAGAAGCATACCGAGAACTATTTTGGGTTTATTTTCCTGCTTGCAGGAATACACTTGCATCCACTGTTGTTTTTAATGATAGAAATGATAATGAATACAGAAATATCGACGAACTCTTTTGGAAACGTGATTTTAGCAGCGTGATCGTAAAAGAATCTAATGTATACGATCGCAACATTATCCAATATCAAAAAGGAATTGATGCTTTATTAGAATCGGAAAATATCAAAACCGATATGTTCAATTGGGAACATGATCTGTGGAATTACTAAGCCTAATTTATAATTATTGTTTTCACTAAATTTATTTCTCCATTAGTTCTTATGAGGTAAATACCTTTTTCAAATGAAGTAACGTCAATTAACGAATTCTCATTATGGTGCTGTCCGTCAACAATTATCATTCCGAAACTGTTGTATATCTTATATCCGAAACTGCCCTTGTATGATATGATCAATTTATCACTGACCGGATTTGGGTAGATCAGCATATTATCAACTCTAATATCTTTGGGGCCTAAATGTGTTGTGATAGCTTTACACGTTGCGTCAATAAACCAAACTTTTGCGGTAGTATCCATTGAAAAATAACCAAACAGTCTTTTCCCAACTTTCATCTCTCCATTTGGCGACAAATGTAAGCCATCTGTGATGCCAAAATCGTTTACACAATCCCAAAACAAACCATCTTGCTTTGGAATGTTACCATTTGCCCATGAATTAGTTGCCCAATCAATAAAAGGAATATTAGCATTAGCACCTGCGTATTCATACCCCGCTACATTATTGATCTGGTTTTCTATCAGCCATTTAACTGCCCAACTATTATAATAATCTCTCGGCGCTCTTAATCCGGCTCCGGTAGAATTATCGGTATACCCAGCATATGCTCTTGAATTAATGTAGGCCATTTTTACATTTGGGTATTTTATTAAAATTATTTGTAATAGTTTTTTGTAATCCGCAATTAATTGTTGTGGTGCATTTGGGAATATAGTATTTGTTGATTGAGTATGTTCTTGTTCGATCCACACAATTTGAACTTGCAAACTTGTTAATGAATGTGCAACTAACGTGTCGTTTGCTTTTATCCAATAGGCAGCAGTATCGTAATTCATTTTTTGAATCCCTATTCCTCCTTTGCATACATTTACAACTTCTAATTTTTTATTTAAACATTGAAAAGTATCGCAATACGATTGAAAAGAGGCAAACTCTGTTCTTGGATTGGAAGCACCAATACCAATCATTGCAACTTTACCGTTAATTAAATCAACTGCCCCAAGAGCATTCAGTGGCGTTATAGAATTTGCTTGATTTAATGCGCGTGTGAGTTGAAGTTGGGGACGGCTATTAGACCCAGATGGATATTGCCCTCC
>JAWXAS010000096.1:0-3935 GCA_034439635.1 Bacteroidota bacterium
ACTTATTCAACTGTTGAATATACACAGCTAATTCCTATTCTAATTCGTGCCGTTCAACAACTATCTGCACAAAATCAAAAATTAGATAGTTTAATTACTGCACTTACTCAAACAGTAAGCTCATGCTGCTCAAACAGCGCTGCCAAGCAAACAGGCATTAATGGAAATGATCCAAGTGCTTTAACTCAGATTAATATTAATTTAAGTGATGTTGACATGATTGTACTTGATCAAAATAAACCAAATCCTTTCGCGGAACAAACAATTATTACCTATAATGTTCCCGAGAAGTATGGCTTTGCCCAATTAATTTTCAAAACTATCGATGGAAGAATTATTAAAACAGTTGATGTTACCAAAAAAGGTCGTGGCCAGGTTAACGTTTTTGCAAACGATCTTTCAAACGGCCTATACATGTATAGTTTAATTGTTGATGGTAAAATTATTGATACCAAAAAGATGGTGAAACAGAATTGATTTACCCAACAAGGATTAGTTTAAAAAGGCTCTCTAAATTTCGAGAGCCTTTTTTGTTTTATACCACGTAATAGTATTAATTCAGTATCAATTTTTTCTCTGCACTTTCTTTTGATTTTTCAATAGCGCTTATCTCTTCGCCAACTATGCCAACAAATAATTTATGTTGAATGAGGTGGGCTTTGTTCTTTATTAAATTATTAAGATCAATAGTTCCAACAACATAATTGTATTCGCTACCAACGTATCGTTCGGAAATACTTTGGAATTCGAACTTCTTAAGATCCTCTTCTGTGTTATAACGTAAATACACTTTTAGCAAAGCATCGTTTGTGAATTTAAGATCTGGGTTTTGCTTTTGCTTTTTGTATTCGTATTTATAGCCATAAGATAATGCAGAGATATCAGAAAGAACTGCAGCACCAGTTGGATTTCCGCCTGCCCCACGTCCTTTTAAAAATTGCTCTCCCGAAAATTCTCCATCTACAATAACTCCGTTAAATTCGTTATCAACTGTAAATAAATGATTAGTGATAGGTACAAATTTTGGAAGAACAAAAATGCTGATCTCGTTTGCTGTGATACGCTTTACAGTAGGCACTAACTTTATTTTATAACCTTTTTCGTTTGCGTAATTAATATCAAACGGGCTTAAAGTAGTGATGCCAATGTTCAACACATTTTCTGGTTTTGCAATTACACCAAACGCATGTAAGGCTAAAATAATGGCTTTAAACTTTGCATCAAATCCTTCAACATCATTGGTTGGATCGCTCTCGGCAAAACCTTTTTCTTGAGCCTGCTTTAAAGCTTCTTCATACGAAAGTTTTTCGGCAATGGTTTTTGTGAGGATATAATTGGTGGTTCCATTAAAAATTCCACTCAATTTTTCTATTTGTTCGTTATCAAAATATTCCTCCAGCGTTCTAATGATCGGAATACTTCCACAACTGGATGCTTCATAAAGCAATGAAACATTATGCTCATGTTGAAGGTCATAAAGCTCTTGTAAGTGAGAGGCCACCATTTTTTTATTGGCAGTAACCACATGTTTGCCTTTGCTTAAGGCATAACTTACAATTTTAAATGCCTCATCGGCATCATCAATAAGTTCAACAATAAGGTCTATGTCAGGATTATCCAAGATCTCTTGTTTATCAAATGTAAAAATATTTGATTCCAAGGGTCTTTGTTTTTCCTTATTCTTTACCGCAATTTTTACGATATTGGCTTTAAAGCCTTTGCTGTTGTTAAGTACGTGGTACAAACCCTGACCAACACAGCCAAAGCCAAACAATCCTATATTTATTTTTTTTGCCATAATTTTAGTTTTTACAGAACCCCAAGAAGGTTCTTAGTTATTAGTGTGTTTTTTTTAGAGTTATAAAATTGATCAATGATAGCGCCGAGTTTTTCGGTTTCAATTAAAAAACCATCGTGGCCATAAAAAGAATCTATGAGTTGAAATGAACTATTGGAAATATGTTTTGCCAAAAATTCTTGTTCGTGTGGTGGAAACAACAAATCGCTGCTGATACCAACCACTAAGGTTTTAGCTTTTATTTTTTCAAGAGCCCTTTCAATAGAAACTTTTCCTCGTCCAACATTATGCGAATCCATGGCGTTTGCCAAGGTAACGTAAGAATATGCGTTAAAACGATTCACTAATTTTTCGCCCTGATAACGTTGATACGAAGACGAATTGAAATCACTTATTTTCTCATCATGTTTTTCCTTTTGAGTTTCGTTATAGGTTTGATGATTTCTATAACTCAATAAAGCAATGCTACGCGCCGCCGCTAAGCCTTTTTGGCCACCATCAGGGGTATTGGAATAATACGTTCTGTCTGCTTTAATGGCTAAACGCTGACTTTCGTTAAATGCAATTCCCCATGGCGAATGTTTAGCGTTTGTGGCAACAATAATGGCATGATCAAACAATTCGGGGTTTTCAATACTCCACTCAATAACTTGCTGAGCGCCTTGTGAACCACCAATAACTGTATGGATCTTTTCAATTCCTAAATGTTCGCGCAAAATATTGTGTGCACCAACCATGTCGCGAATTGTAACGGTTGGAAATAAACTGAACAACGGTTGGTTTGAATATTTATTTATGGTTAATGGCCCTGTAGTTCCATAGCATGAACCAAGGTTATTGGCGCAAATAATAAAGTGATCTTTTGGATTGAATAGATCATTCTCTCCAAAAAGGCCCGGCCACCACTCAAACACATTACTATTTGCAGTAAGCGCGTGGCATACCCAAATCACATTGTTTTTTTTGGCATTTAATTTTCCATAAGTATGGTAGGCAATTTCCAGGTTTGGCAATTGTCCGCCATTTTCCAAAGCAAAAGGATAGGGATAATGATAAGTTGAGTGTTGCATGGCTTCTTAATTTTTGCTTATGAATAATGTGTGAATTAATTGCTGCTTTTCATCTTCGCTTAAAAGATTTATAGGGTCTATTATTCGGCGACGCGTTTGTTTGCTGATGTAATAGGGTAGATGCCCACCTTTAATTTCGATAGCGATATCTGCTTCAAATTGTAAGGTTATTTTAAAATCTGTTGACTTTAAAAGATCATATATAGTTGTTTTTGTTGTATTGTTTTTCATTGTTTTAAATTTTGTGCCTCACGTGAGGCAATTCATAAATTAGAATGATTCCGATCAACTAATGATCGCCGCGAAAGCGGTTGTAAGTTTAAACAGTAATTGAATTAGAGTTTAACACATACAACAACAACAGCACCACATGCGCATATTGCTTTCTTGCTTTGTAGGCAGGTTTGAGGATGTAAACGATGAATTGAACTGAGCTAACCCTGAGCTTGTTCCCTGCCTTGTTGGAAAGGAGGTTTGGATGTTGTTTTGATGTTGTGTGTTCATTTTTTCTTTTTTAATTTATCTCTCCTCTTACTCTCATCAGAGGTAGGATTTAGCACCGGTTTTCCAATGGTGACGTTTATCGTCATCACTTTTAGTTGGTTGCCTGCGAGTCAAAGAGCCTATTCTCTCGTCGCATCTTGATAAATTAAAACACACAAAGGGTGGGTTTTAATTCGCTACAAATGTAAATGAAATTAAGTATTAGTTCCAAATTTATTTTAAAAAATCGAGGTAAAGCTCTATTTAGTCGTCCCTCAAAAACTCTGTAAGCCTTGTTATTATTGAGTTTGTTTAAAAATAGTGCGATAAAAATCTACCAAAAAAAGTAAAAAAGGATAAAAAAGCGGCAGATATTTTTTAGTGCAAACTAAACCCTAATGCTGCGCCCGGGATAGAACCAAAAGCCTTGTTTAGGGCTTTGTGTAATGTTTGCGCAACGAGGAGGCTTCGCTTTTTCTGCGGATACCCCGCAGTGCGACAAACATAGCAAAGTACAAACAAGCTTGAAGTGATAGCCCGATAAGGCGCCCAAATAATAAAAATACTTTTTGAGGTTCGACTAT
>JAWXAS010000097.1:0-15914 GCA_034439635.1 Bacteroidota bacterium
AACGTTACCTGCAAGTGTAAAACGACAACAGTAATAGACGAATGAACACATTTTTATTTGCTTGGAATCCTGAAAAATGGAATTGGACACATCTCGAACAGAGTATTGAAGAACTCGAGCAGACAGGTCGTGTTAAAGAAATGTGGAGTTGTGCAAGTCATAAGTCAATTAAAGTTGGTGACAGAGCATTCTTAGTTAAACTTGGTAAAAAGCCGACAGGAATTATTGCAGCAGGTTTCATAGCGACAGAACCATTTCTTGCAAAACATTGGAGTGGTGAAGACAAAATGGTTCCGAGAGTTATTGTGGACTTTGAAGTTTTACTTAATCCTCAGAGCGAACCAATACTTTCAGTTGACCTTTTAAAACAAGGTAAATTATCTGAACAACATTGGACACCACAACAATCTGGAATTTCAATCAGACCAGAAGTTGTTGACGAACTTGAAGCATTGTGGTTCGACTTTTTGACAACGCAGAAAATTCGACACAATCCATTTATTCCCACCGACAATGAAACGCAAAAAACTTATACCGAAGGAACACCAAATCAAGTTACGCTGACAAAATATGAGCGAAACCCACACGCAAGAAAAAAATGTATTGAGCATTACGGGCTTTCGTGTGTTGTTTGCGACTTCAATTTCGAAAAAGTGTATGGACAAATCGGAAAGGAATTTATTCACGTTCATCATTTACGACAAGTTGCAACGGTAGGGAAAACATACGAAGTTGACCCAATAAAAGACTTGCGACCTGTTTGCCCAAATTGTCATTCAATAATTCATAAACGCAAGACTTCATTTACCATAGACGAAATGACTGAAATATTAAAACAGAATAACGATGGACAGAACACCAGCAGGTAACAGCGGTTTGGCAAAAGTGGCGGTTCAGTGCTCCGCAGACACATTTGTGGTTAATCTTATAAAATTCCAACGTTTGATAGGCTTGTATTAACCTCAACCGATTTAGACAAATACTTAGGTTTTTATTCCAACAAAGGTTTTCCTCTGCAACTTACCGTTAAAAAGGAAGGCAACGTTTTACAAGTTACTGCTACTGGTCAGGCTACAATTGATATGGATGCTATTGAAAAAGATAAATTTCAATTTGAAGAAGCCGGAATTATTGTTGAATTTAGGCCAGATAAAAACGAATTGCGCTTATTGCAAGGTGGCTTAGACATTATTTTCAAAAGAGAAAACTAGCTCCTCTCTAATAAAGCTTTTCAAAAGAGCTATTTGCGCTTTGCTTTCTCGATTTTTTTTATACCTTTATATTTCAAGTATAAAACATCACATATGAAACATTCTTTACTTTCATTCGTATTACTTCCATTTATTGGCCTATCACAAAGCTACAACAAGCAAGCCATTGATGCATACGGAAATGCTCCTCAAAAAAAATCGTTTACAATCAAAAAAGCAGCTACGGTTAATTATAGCGAGCTTCAAGATGATTACTCTCCAAAATTAATGGTAAATGAGCTGCCTAAACAAGGCTCTAAAAAAATGGAGATTTACAATTATCCTGAGAATAAAAATGCAAGTAAAGCTAAAGCCAACTCAAGCACTTTGCCTGTATTGGTGAAAGGCCAAAGTTTTCAAGCAAATGGCTGGGGCTTAAGCACGCCAAATGATAACGATATGGCTATTTCCGATTCAGGAAGAATGATATCGGTTGTAAATACAAATATCTATGTAAAAAATGTAGCTACAGGTTCTATTTCCCCTTACAAATCATTAGCCATGTTTACTACACCCACAAATAGTTTACATCAAGAGTTTGATCCAAAAGTAATGTACGATCCTTTAAAAGATCGCTTTGTATTAGTTTGCTTAGTTGGTTTTGTTGATACCACTAGTAAGATCATTGTTGGATTTTCGCAAACAAATAATCCTGCCGGTGCATGGAATTTATATACACTTCCCGGCGATCCATTAAATGTTGGTTTATGGAGCGATTACCCAATGATATCAATGACCGAAAAAGAATTATTTTTAAGCGTAAATTATTTATACAATGATAGTAGTTGGCAAACCGGATTTGTTGAAACGTTGGTTTGGCAAATGAAAAAAGATAGCGGTTACGTTGGTCAACCCATAGGTTCCACTTTACATTACAATATAAAATATAATAATAAGCCCATTCGAAATTTATGTCCTGCTAAAGGCGGAAGTCAATTATACACCCCAAATATGTATTTTGTTTCCAATAGAAATTTAGCCAATCAAAATGATACCGTTTTCTTAGTAAACATTACAGACACAATTGGCGCACCAACACAAACGCTTACAGTAAAATGTATGACGGCAAGCGTACCTTATTATTTTCCTCCAAGCGGGCGACAAACAAACACAGCAAATGTTTTAGCCACTAATGATAGCAGAAATTTAGGTGCCTTTTACGAAAATAATAAAATACAATACGTTCATAATACCATGCATCCTACTAATACTTTATGTACCGTATATTATGGGGTGATAGAAAATCCTGCGGCAGCAAATCCTACGGTAACCGGATATTATATTCAAAATGATACAGTAGATTTTGCTTACCCAAATATTTCTTACGCCGGTAATTCGCCAACTGATAATACATCTATTATTAGTTTTGATCATTCATCACCCAAACTATTTGGTGGTGTTTCGGCCGTACGCGCCGATGCCATGGGAGATTTTTCGCCTATTTTGCGAATACAAAATGGAATTACATATGTAAATTTATTAGCTGCGCCTTTGGAACGCTGGGGAGATTATTCAGGATCGCAACGACGCTACAATAACCCCGGTGAAGTTTGGATGAGCGGTTACTATACCTATAATTATAGTTTTTCATATCCTTATGCGCATGCGGCATGGGTGGCTCAAATTTCTACTTCGGGCATGTTTACGGCTATAAAAGAAAATGAAATTACAAACGATGCTAAACTTTTTCCTAATCCGGCAAAGGATATTTTTAGCGTTGAATTACATTTAAGCAAGCCTGAATACCTTAGATTTGAATTGTATGATGCGCAAGGAAAATTAGTAACTGTACTTTTAAAAGACTGGGTAAAAGTTGTAGATAACGTATTTAGCTTTAGAACAGATCATCTTACTACAGGCGTTTACATTCTAAAAATAAACGGAAATTATAATACAGCTATTACTAAGAAGGTGATTGTGGAATAAAAATACTCTATTAAAAATATGAAAAAAATTATTTTATCATTTTTTGTTTTGTTCACATTATCAATGTGGTCTCAATCACAAGGTAATTGGACATGGATGGCAGGTTACGATACCTTAAGCTGTTACGGCAATTATGGCGTAAAAGGAGTTGCTTCAACTTCAAATACACCAAGAACATTGTATGAAACATGTTCTTGGAAAGATAATTCAGGAAACTTTTGGTTGTTTGGAGGAACAACATCCTCTGGAGGTTGCCTTGGTAATCTTCAAGGTGTTTGGTCAGATATGTGGAAATATAATCCTTCTACAAATCAATGGACCTGGGTTAAGGGCCCCGGAATAAAAAATACGAATGGATTTTACGGAACAAAATCTATTCCCTCTTCTTCAACTACTCCCGGAGGTAGAGCTTGGGGTATTTCTACTTGGATAGATAATAACGGAAAGTTTTGGTTGTATGGTGGCGCCGGTTTTGACGCGTTTGGAATACAAGGCGCTTTGTCTGATTTATGGAAATTCGATCCTATAACAACGCAGTGGACTTGGGTACACGGGCCAAATACTGCAAACAATACTGCAAATCAAAACGCTCTTGCAAATTATGGTACTATGGGAGTACCCTCAACCAGTAATAATCCGCCAGCTATTCACGAAAGTAATTGCACCTGGGTTGATGCTTCAAATAATTTATGGCTCTACGGAGGAATGGCATTCAATGGTGGAATGAGCAGCTTTAATGCACTTTGGAAATATAATATTTCAACGGATCAATGGACATGGGTATGGGGTTCTCAAACTGTGAACATTGCAGCAAACTATGGAACTAAAGGCGTAGAATCGCCTACCAATAATCCTGGGGGCAGAAGCACCTATTGTTCTTTTATTAGTCAAGGAAAACTTTTTTTATATGGCGGCATAAGAGCATTTTCTACATCAGAAATATATAATGATATTTGGAGTTACAATACGGGGTCTGGGAATTGGAAATGGGAAGATGGGCTGGCCGGATTCTTGACAACAGGAACCATGCAAACTTTATGTGACACCACAAATTATAATTTTCCTAATACTAAACAGGAGGATAGATCAAATTGGACAGACACTTGCGGGTTCTATCTTTATGGTGGTTTTAATGTAAACGGAGGCACTAATGAGCTTTGGTATTACAATGCTTACGATAAAAAATTTAAGTGGCTTAAAGGTCCTGGCCCGGTACAACATGGCACTAAAGGAATTCCAAGTCCTAATAATTTACCTTCATCAAGATCTGGTGCATCCGTGTGGAAAGATCAACAAGGCAATTTATGGATGTGGGGAGGATTAGGAGGAACTCCAAATGATAATGCCATGTGGAAATACACAATCAACCCTTCGTGTCAAACAACATGTCAAACAGATATTACAACTAATTTGGACAAAAGTTCACTTACAAAATCAGATACAAAAATTTTTCCAAATCCAAATAGTGGTAATTTTACAGTCTGGATCGAGAGTGATTTCATCGGAGGGGAATTAAAACTATTAAATGCTTTTGGAGAAATTATTTATGAAAATAAAATCACAGATTCCAATTATACATTCAATAATCTATCGAAAGGAATATACTTCTTGAAAATTAATGGTGGGAAAAAAGTAATAATAAAAAAAATAATTGTACAGTAACTACTCTACCGTTACACTCTTTGCTAAATTTCTTGGTTGATCAACATTACAACCGCGCATTACAGCAATATGATAAGAAAGTAATTGCCAAGGAACAACTGCAATTAATGGCACTAAATTTTCATCTGTTTCAGGAATTTCGATCACATGGTCGGCAGCTTTTTTAACTTCGGTATCGCCTGCAGTTACAACAGCAATAATTTTTCCTTTGCGTGCCTTTACTTCCTGAATATTACTTACCACTTTTTCGTAGTTGGCACCTTTAGTAGCAATTACAAATACCGGCATTTCTTCATCAATTAAGGCAATAGGTCCGTGTTTCATTTCTGCTGCAGGATAACCCTCCGCATGGATGTATGAAATCTCTTTTAATTTTAAAGCGCCTTCTAATGCAACCGGAAAACTAACGCCGCGTCCTAAATACAAAGCGTTTCTACAGTCCTTATACTCCGCTGCAATTTTTTTAATTTGGCTATTCAATTTTAAAACCTCTTCAATTTTATTTGGAATCGCTTCCATTTCGTACAACATTTGGCGGTAACGACTTTCAGGCATAGATGAGCGTAAACGCGCCACATGTAAAGCCATTAAAGTTAATACGGTTACCTGGGCGGTAAATGCTTTGGTAGATGCCACACCTATTTCAGGACCCGCATGCGTATAACTTCCGCCATGCGAAGCGCGAGGAATAGAAGAGCCCACTACATTACAAACACCAATAATTGTTGCGCCTTTACTTTTTGCTAATTCAATAGCTGCCAAAGTATCGGCCGTTTCGCCACTTTGTGAAATGGCTATAACAATATCATCCGCATAAATAATTGGGTTTCGGTATCTAAATTCAGAAGCGTACTCCACCTCAACCGGAATGCGCGCAAACTCTTCAAATAAATATTCGCCAACTAATCCGGCATGCCATGATGTACCACAAGCAATAAAAATAATACGCTTGGCGTTTTTAAATTTTCCTTCGTAATCAACAATTCCGCCCAACTGCACTTTTCCTTCAGAGGCAATTAAACGGCCACGCATACTATCTTTTACCGAACGCGGTTGCTCATAAATTTCTTTGAGCATAAAATGATCATAGCCGCCTTTTTCAATTGCTTCCAATTCAATGGTTAACTCCTGAACGTAAGGTGTGATCTCTTTGTCTTTTAAATTTCTGATCTTTAATTCTCTTCCGCGGCGAATAATAGCAACCTGCTCATCTTCCATGTACACCACGTTTTTTGTATACTCTACAATGGGCGATGCATCAGATGCAATGTAAAAATCTTCGTTATTGCCTATGCCAATTACCATTGGACTTCCTTTTTTGGCTGCTATTAAAGTGTCAGGATCATTTTTATCCATCACCACAATAGCATAAGCGCCTATCACTTGTTTTAAAGCAGCAATAACAGCATGTCCTAATTTAATTCCTTCTGCTTTTTGAATATCTTCGATCAAATGCGCCAATACTTCTGTATCCGTTTGCGATTCAAATATATGTCCGCGTTTCATTAAACGCTCTTTTATAGAAGCATAATTTTCAATGATGCCATTATGAATAAGCACAATATCCTTGCTATTTGAGCGATGTGGATGCGAGTTAACATCATTTGGTTCGCCGTGCGTTGCCCAACGGGTATGACCAATACCAATGGTTCCACTCAAATCTTTTTCCTTATTGTTGGCTACAAGTTCACTAACTTTTCCTTTCTTCTTGTAAACAGAAAGTACGCCTTCGGGATTAATTAAAGCTACCCCGGCACTATCGTACCCGCGGTATTCGAGCCTTTGCAAACCCTTAATAAGAACAGGGTAAGCGTTATTTTTTCCAATGTATCCTACTATTCCACACATATATCAAATATATAACGAAATTTTTATTTCAAATTATCTTACCCTAACATTTTCAGGAAAGAGATTTCTTTATCACTTAAAAAACGATACTTCCCACGAGGCAGATCTTTTTTTGTAAGTCCTGCATAAGATACCCTATCTAACTTTAATACCTCGTAACCCAAATGCTCAAATAAACGACGCACAATACGGTTACGGCCATTATGAATTTCAAGTCCTACTTCCTTTTTTCCTTCACCAACATAAGCAATATCATCCACTTTTACAGGGCCATCTTCCATTTCAAAACCTTCGCTTATGGTTTTATAATCTTCTCCTCTTAATGGCTTGCTTAAGGTAACGTGATAAACTTTACGGATCTCATGTTTTGGATGCATGAGTTTTGTTGCCATATCACCGTCATTGGTAAACAATAATAATCCTGTTGTATTTCTATCTAATCTTCCAACCGGATAAATACGCTCTTTACATGCAGGGCGAACTAATTCCATCACTGTTCTGCGTTCTTGCGGATCATCGGTAGTAGTAATAAAATCTTTTGGTTTATTTAAAAGCAAATACACTTTACGTTCGTTTTTAATTGTTGAATCGGCATAAGTAACCACATCGTCTGGTTTTACTTTATAACCCATTTGATCAACAACTATACCATTTACTTTTACGGTTCCGCCTTTTATTAAAACATCTGCTTCACGACGTGATGAAATACCCGCATGCGCAAGGTATTTATTCAAGCGTACTGTTCCATCATCATCTTTTTTGTACGACTTAGAACTGCTATCCTTACCGAATTTACTTTTTCTGAATTTCCCTTCTTTAAAATCGCTTTTATCTTTGCTATGACCTTTAAATCCTTTTCCTTCTTCCAGATCATCATGTTTAAAGCGTTTTTCTTCTGTAAACTCATTGGATCTTTTCTTGAAAGGTTTATCATCCTTATCTGATTTTGCTTTGTCTTTATCAAAAAAAGAGTTGTCGTAAGTTCGCTTTTTCTCAGAGCTATCGCCATAGGCTTTTGTGAACGGACGGTGATGTTTTTTATCACCATCAGTTTCGTAAGACTTTTTTTCTCCGTCGAAACTTGGTTTATCGTACGTGCGTTTTTCGCCATCGCCTTTGTACTTATCGTTTTTGCGAAACGAATCGTCTTTTTCAAATTTTGGTTTGCGTTCAAAACCCGAATCGTCTGATCGTTTGTATTTTGAAGTTCCTTCGCTTTTATCCGATTTAAATTTTGTGTCTTTATCTCCGTAAGAACGTCGCGGTTTTTTGTCGCCATCCTTAGAAGATGAATATTTATCTTTCCCGTAAGAGTCGGTTTTTTTACCTGCCTTGCCGGCAGACAGGAACTTCCCTTTTTTGTCGTCATCATCCGATCTTTTGTAACGCGAAAACCCGCCTTCTCCTTCAGAGCGATGTTTTTTGTCTTTTTCTGAATACGGTTTTCTGCGTGCCTTGCTGGTAGGCAGGGAATTTTTTTCGGAACCTTTACTGCTATCCTTATCTGATGATGAGGAAAATTTGTCTTTACTTCTGGTAGGTTTTGCCTTGCCTTTACCCGCTGAAGAAATACGGGGTCTACCTCCCGGTTTGTTATATGCCATGATGCTGCAAAGATACTAAACTTATCTTGGAAATGAGTTTTTCAAATAATTGAGGGGGCGAAGGCGTTTGGGATATGTTTTACTATTAATTTTGAATTCTTTTCGAGTACCGAAACCACGTCAAAACGCGTTTCGCCATTAAAATCAACTTGATGAATATAGGCATTGGCGGCCTTTATCAAGCGCTTCTGCTTCTTCTTATCCACGAATACTTCCGGCTCGCCAAAAGCATCAGTGGCACGGGTTTTAACCTCTACAATAACCAGCTCCTCTTTATCTTTAGCAATAATATCTATTTCCAGCTTTCCAAAACGCCAATTTAATTCAATGATCTTCAAGCCGTTCTTTTCTAAATATTTAACAGCCTCTTCTTCGCCGTTTTTACCTAAATTTTGTGAATTATCTTTCATTTTTTGATAGAAAAATTGAATTAATTTCATAAATTTACGTACAAAATCAATAGTATTGAAATGCTCGTTTTTGCAAAAATTGAACAAAGTGCGAGCCTTTCGTTTGACAATTTAAAAACAACAAAAACACTATGAAATCGTTTTTTACTTTATTCTTTGGATTAGCATTTTTAAGCTCTTTTTCTCAGTTCGCAGGTTCGATCGAGTTTAAGTATTATACCGTTAAAGACACCACCCTGAACACGTATTGGGTTAAGGATAAAAAAATAAAACTTGATCAATACGCAAAAAGAGGCAACAACATTGAAGGTAGCTTCATTTTTGATCTTGGCGAAAAAAGTATAAAGTTCGTTAATCCTAAACGGAAAGTTTGGGGCGATCAAAAAAGTGAGATCCCTCCCGTAATGAAAGGCAAGTGCGATGTAAAAAAGGGAAAAGCAGGAAAAGTTCTTAATGGTGTAAAATGCACTGAATACGTTGTAAAAAATACAGAAGAAAATACGGTAATTACCTATTACATTGCTACTGAAAGTTTCGATTTCTTTATGCCAATGATGGAATTATGGAATCGTAAGGATAAACAAAGTATTTACTTTGGAAAGATCAAAGGCTTGTCAAAAGGGTCGATGCCTTTTATGAGTGAAGAAAGACAAATTTCGGATAACAAAATGTTATCAAAACTTGAGATGTTAAAAATCACCAAAAGTGAAGTAGAGGCTTCAAAACTGGAAGTTCCTGCTGAATACAAAAAATTTGATCAATAGTGCGAAAGCCTTATTACATAGTTCTCTTTTTTGCACTACTTATTCTCTTAATTCCTACTATTTCCGAAGCTCAATGTGCTATGTGTAAACAAGCCGCTGAAAGTGGTTTAAAAAACGATCCTAAATCCATGGCGCGTAGTTTAAACACAGGTATTTTATACCTTATGGCTGTTCCATACCTTATGCTCGCATTCATTTTCAGGAAACAATTAAAAACTCTTTTTCTTCGCCTAAAAGCAAAGCTTGTTCAAACTTCTTGATCGCTTATTAAATGGCAAGATGGTTCCTTTTTTTATTTGTAAGTTCGTTTAGCGCGCAAATTCATTTTGATACCATTATTCATAAAGGCATTTACAAAAGTTATTTTAATACGCTTTTAAAACAGCCCGTTGCCGTTACTTACACCTTGTATAAAGGTGGAGGAAATGCCAGCAGAGAGAACGACCATTTTGTTGGAACACACTTAACTTTATCGGAAAAAGATTATTTGCATAAAGGTTATGATCGCGGACATTTAGTGCCTGCCGAAGATTTTGCGTACAATGATAGTTTGCAGGGATTAACTTTTAGTTATTACAATTGCGTTCCTCAATTACCAAAACTCAATCGCGGCAAATGGAAAAAATATGAAAGTAAAGTCCGGAAACTTTCTCAAACCGATTCGCTTATTATAGTATGCTATAACGAATACAATACCTTATACATGGATCGCTTAAATATCCCTGCCATTTGTTACAAATCGGTTTATACTTACAAAGGGAAATTGCTGTTTGAAATTGGATTGAAGAATGATTCTACTTATGCAGAAGTGATCATTACGCCAAAACATAATTTACTGATGAGTGCTTTGATGCAACGAAAATAATGTTGATTTGTATCATTAAGCAGTCGTACTTCACAAGAATTTTTTCTATTATTGGGCTCCCGGGGGCAGGCTTTTCACTTCTCCCGATAGCTATCGGGACGCTGGCGCAACATCGCGGTTGAGTTTACGGTAAAAAAATTCAGGCGGAATAAAACGGATGCGCGTTTTTTAATTTGAAAGTCTTACGCATTTTTGAGGACAACTACCTTCTGTTTTTATGACCTACAAAGATAAGATCATGCTTGATCACAGAGATCTGTGTTATCAGCGTTCTATCATGTTTAGCTATTATCAATAACCTTTGGCGCTTTAAAATAATCTGTATCTTTTTGAGGCGCGTTTTTTAACGCCTCTTTTTGAGTGAGCGTTATTTGCGGAACGTCTTCTCTTAATACGTTTTGCTCATCCGTCATGTAAATCAAAGGCTCAACATTATCTGTATTCACTTCGTTCAATTTGTCAACAAAATCTAACATACGATTCATGTCGGTAATAATACCTTGCTTGGCCTCATCGCTAAATTCCAAACGCGCCAAGTGTGCAATTTCATCAACCGTTTTAATATCAATTTTTTTCGCCATTGAATTTGTATAATTCCTGTGTTATAAAGGTATGAACTTTATTTTTAAGTTCCTCCATGTCTTTTTCGGTAAGGCCTTTTGTTTCAATTGGGTCACCCACTACTATTCTTGGGATCCCGGGCCTGCCATTGCTTTTAAAAAAACCTCCATTTTCGAGGAACCACCAATTATTTAAGTTAACCACCGGCACAATTGGTACTTGCTTATCAATAGCAAGCTTAAAAGCGCCGTTCTTAAACGATTTTAAATGGCCTCTATCGCCAATAGTTCCTTCGGGATAAATAACGGTGCTAATTCCTGCATCTATCATATCACCAGCTTTTTTAAATGCTCTGTGCGCATCGGTAGCGCTTTTGCGTTTCACGGGAATATCCAAATACACAAAAAAATATTTGAATAAAGGTATTTGAAGTAACTCGCTTTTACCCATGTAAACAGCCGTATGATCAATATAAAATGGCGAGAAAATAATATCCAGATAAGAAGTATGATTTGGCACAACAACGCAAGGTTTTGGCAGATGATATTTTTTTGACGTATACGAAATGCTAGGATACAACATACTACATGCCGAAATAATACCAGCCCAAAAACGTTTGAGTTTAAACACCATATCAAAACGTTTGGTAACCAAAGCGAAATAAAACAAGGGGAACAGGATAATAAAAGGAATGGCAAAACATAAGGCAAACCAGATCTTCCAGATGGGCATTAATATGATGCGAACAAATAGCATTGAGGGCACAAAAATAGACAATAATACCGAGGTGAAATAAACTTCGCTCGGCATTATACCTATATTTCTTTTAAAGGAATGGTATAAAATTATACCTTTACTTCCATAACATTATGGCACGAATTTTAACAGGCATACAAAGTACTAACGTTCCTCACCTTGGCAACATATTGGGGGCCATAATGCCTGCTATTGAATTAAGCAAAAAACCGGGCAACGAGAGTTTGTTTTTTATTGCCGACCTGCACACCTTAACAAGTGTAAAAAATGCAGCGTTTATTAAAGAAAGCACCAAAGCAGTAGCTGCAACTTGGTTAGCCTTTGGGTTTGATACGCAAAGGAATTTATTTTATCGCCAAAGCAGAGTGCCACAAGTTACAGAGCTTACTTGGTATTTAAATTGCTTTACACCTTTTCCAATGTTGGCCAATGCGCATTCATTTAAAGATAAAAGCGATCGCTTGAGTGATGTGAACTCGGGTTTATTTACTTACCCTGTGCTTATGGCTGCCGATATTTTATTGTATGATGCCAATTATGTTCCGGTAGGGAAAGATCAAGTGCAGCATTTAGAAATGACGCGCGATATTGCTACAACCTTTAATACTAAAATGGGCAAAGAGATATTTGTTTTGCCCGAAGTATTAGTTAACGAAGAAACAAAAGTTGTTCCGGGAATTGACGGACAAAAAATGAGCAAGTCGTACAATAATTTTATTAATATATTTTTACCCGAAAAAGATCTTAAAAAAGTAATTGGAACTATTGTTACCGACAGTAAAGGATTGGAAGAACCAAAAGATCCGAATACCGATAATATTTTTAAATTATATCAATTACTTGGTAGTAAAGAACAAACCGAAAGCTTACGTAGCAATTATTTAAAAGGTGGTTTTGGTTATGGCCATGCAAAAACTGCTTTGTTTGAATTGATTTTGGATAAATTTAAAATAGAGCGCGAAACATTTAATTCGTTAATGGCCAATGAAACTCAACTTGAAAAAGAACTAAGCATTGGTGAGGCCAAAGCTGCAAAACTAGCCAATGAGAAATTGAAAATGGTTAGGGAAGCAGTTGGGTATTAAATAATTTGCTTTCATTGCTCACACAGCTACAAAGCATCCTTACTAAACCTTCCTTTTAACGCGATATATCCAATGCTTAATTGTGTTTGATGTTAAAATCCCTATTTAGGTTTTTGTTAATCGGTTAGAATGAATTACCTTTAATTTCATAAGTTTGTATTGAAATGAACACCAAACACATTAAAATACTATTCTCTTTTTTTGCGATTGCTACCATCATGTTTATTAGCTGTGGTAAAAAAGATTCTGTTACCCCACTGCCAAATACTCCTAGTACAGGAAATGGCTTAGTAGATATTTCGTGGACCTTTGATAAAGCTCATAGCAATGTGAACTGGCAAACACGGTATTTGGATTGGTCATCAGGAATGCTTACCGGTCGTTTTAATAATTTTAATTTCAATCCAAAATTTTCTTTTAATGAATCTGATTTAAGTAAATGCAGTGTCAATGCATGGGTTCAACTCTCCTCTATTGATTCGGGCGAACCCGGAAGAGATGCCATTGGAAATTGCATTAGAAGTTATATGGGCGTTACGTATTTAGACACCATGAAAACAATTACTAACCCCACTAGCGATTCGGCTTGGTTCAGAAGCTCAAGTTTTGTGAAGTCGGGAACAGGATACGTGGTTTTTGGAAATTTGAGATTTAATAAATATCGTGCGCCAAGTGGCTTTGCCGATGGAACACCCATTGTAAAACCTGCCATCATGTATTTAACTTATAATGGAACAAGCGATTTTGATACGGATGGAGATTTGATAAACGATAGATATCGCGCATCGTTTAGTGCTACTTTAAAATTTAAGCGTTCGGGTTTTGTTGACACTAAATCAACCGTACAATGGGTTCATGTGCCAAAACTTGCCGATCAAGCAGGAAATATTAGCGCTGCTAACAATAAAACATATGGCGTGTGGACCACTAACGTGGCCGATGAAATGAATTTTAATTTTAATGCTCAATTTTTTAAGAATCATTAAAATGAAAATGAAACCAATTATATCGCTTTGTTTTTTGATATTGTTTGCTTTTATAGGAAGCTGCAAAAAAAAAGCAGCAGGCCCCGGTGGAAAGAACACGATTAGCGGAACTATTCGTTTTAAAAACGGAGTGAGTGGAAATAATGATGCTGCACCCATGGCTTGGGTATCTATTGCCTACGGAACAAATGAAGCAACATCAACATTTGATCAAACTTTATTAACCGATGCTGATGGAAATTATAAAATAGAAGGATTGAACAAAGGCAACTATTTTATAAAAGCCGGATATACCGATGCGAATAGTTTTAGTTATTCTAATTCAGGTGTTGGTGTAACTTTTGAGAATAAAAAGAAGAGCTTAGACGTACCTATTATTTTAGAATAAAATACATACCTCATCTTTAAAAAAATGAAAACATCTTTTAAAATTTTTGTATTAACACTTGTGTTTGTTATTGCATTACAAAACCAAAAAGGTTTGGCACAAACTCCAAACTGGCTATGGGCTAGAAGTGCAGGATCAACCGGTTACGAAGCGGCTTTAGGAACAGCTTCAGACAACAACGGAAATTTGTATGTTATAGGTTGGTACTCTAGCGCTACCATAACATTTGGTTCAATAACATTAACTAACCCCGGAGTTGGCAGCGGCGATATTTTTTTGGTAAAGTATGATGCTACCGGAAATACTATTTGGGCAAAAACATTTGGCGGCACTGATGGCGATATTGGGAATGCTATTGCGCTTGATGCTTTAGGCAATATTTATATTACCGGCTGGTACGCCAGTTCAACTATAAGTTTTGGAACTTCAACTCTAACAAATGGAGGCTTAGGTAATGATGTGTTCATTGTTAAACTGAGTTCATTGGGAACTGAACTGTGGTCAAAAACTGCAGGCGGTACATCAAGCGATAGAGGTTATGGCATTACTGTTGATCCTTCGGGAAATGTTTTTACAACTGGTGCATTTATGAGCCCAACCATTAATTTTGGAACAGGAATTTTAACCAATGCAAGTGCAACCAACGACTTTTTTATTACTAAGCACGATACAAACGGAAACACTCTTTGGGCTAAAAAAGCCGGAGGAACAAATGCGGATACCGGTTTTTCTATTGCTTCCGATTCGTTAGGAGATGTTTATGCAACGGGCGCTTTTGCAAGTTCAAGTATTGATTTTGGATCGGGAGCACTTGCCAACTCAACAACAGGAACACAAGATATTTTTGTTGTGAAATATGATGGTTTAGGAAATGCCGTTTGGTCGAACCGTTCGGGTGGAAGTGCAGATGATGCAGCAAATGGAATTGCAGCGAAAAAAAATGATGTATATGTTACCGGAGGATTCTCCAGTGCTTCGATTACTTTTAGCACAACCACTTTAAATAATAATTCAGCCGGTACCAGCGATGTATTTTTGGCAAAGTATGATTTAAATGGAAACTTAATATGGGCAAACAGCGCAGGCGATGCCGACTCTGACGCAGGAAACAGCGTGGCGATAGATACTTTAGGCATTGCATTTATTACAGGATTTTTTATAAGTAACAGCATCACTTTTGGAGGTAATGCGCTAACAAATTCCGGCGCAGGTTATCGTGAACTTTTTGTTACAGCTTATAACTCTAATGGAAATGTAGCTTGGGCAAAAACTGCCGGTGGCGGAACTTTTGATGAAGTTGGAAACACGATCACAGTAAATAATACCGGAGCCATTTATGTGGGAGGCATGTTTAATAGTGGTTCGGTTTCATTTGATGCCAATACACTATTTAAAGGATGTGGCGATGATGTTTTTGTTGCTAAACTTTTGGGGCCGGTTTCGGATGTTACAGAAGAATATTTGAAAGATGAGTTATTAGTATATCCAAATCCGAGCGAAGGTAAATTTACTATTGAAGCAGAAGGGGAAATTATTTTTTATAACTCTCTTGGAGAAATTGTATTGACCGAAAAATTAGATAACAAAAATAATTTTGATCTTTCAACGCATGCCAACGGTGTTTATATGTATCGTGTGATAAATGCGAAAAAGGGCATATACAACGGAAGAGTTATAATTAAATAGTCGTCCCTCAAAAACTCTGTAAGTCTTGTTATTATTGAGTTTGTTTAAAAATAGTGCGAAAAAAATCTAACGAAAAAAGTAAAAAAGGATTAAAAAAGCGGCAGATGTTTTTAAGTGTAAATT
>JAWXAS010000098.1:0-13405 GCA_034439635.1 Bacteroidota bacterium
CTTAATGTTTGCGCAACGAGTAGGCTTCGCTTTTTCTGCGCAGACCCCGCAGTGCGACAAACATAGCAAAGGACAAACAAGCTTGAAGTGATAGCCCGACAAGGCGCCCAAATAATAAAAATACTTTTTGAGGTTCGACTAGATAGATGTAGCAGAAAGAGAATGAAGAAAAAACTAGTATTTAGAATAAGTACTTTGTTTTTTACCTGTGGTGGTTTGGATAATCCCATGCGGCGGATAGGAACTAAGCTGATAAAGTTTTATGTAAAACAAAAATCTCCTTAGAAATAAGCGGATTTTTCATTTTGTACCTGCGGAGGATCCCGATAACTATCGGGATGAACCTGCACGAAACTACGTTACATTTTTTATAGAGTTAGTAAAATAAAAAACCAGAGTATTGGGCGATCACTCTCGTTTCTCACTCTCACTCTGGTTTTTGTACTCGGGACGGGACTTGAACCCGTACGCTCGTGAAAGCACAGGATTTTAAGTCCTGCGTGTCTACCAATTCCACCACCCAAGCAGAACAAAAAAAACAGCCCAAAAAGGGCTCTTTTTTGAGCGAAAGACGGGTCTCGAACCCGCGACCTTAACCTTGGCAAGGTTACGCTCTACCAACTGAGCTACTTTCGCTTTTCCAGTGATCAGGCCTAGGCCTTTTCATTGGGGAGTGCAAATGTAAATAAAATTTAATAACCTCACAAAATTATTATACGCTCAATAAGTATATTTAACCACTTGAAAATAAGGCTTTTCATAGGGTTTTTGTGGCTATTGGGCCTGCTTCAATTTGTGGCGTTTAACGGCTGTAAAAAGAGTAAAAGTGCAGGAAGTTTAAACAGCGAAGAGCTTATTACGCCAACTCAACAGGCCATACATAAAAGCGTTTGGCTTGATGCAAACACCGGATTTATTTGCGGCGGTAAAAAAAACGAGACCGGTTTTATTTACAGAACCAAAGACGCCGGAAAAACCTGGGAGCTTATTTTCAACTCTCCCAACAAATGTTTGTACGATATAAATTTTGTGAATGATACTATTGCCTACTGTTGTGGTGATGCACTTTTAGTTTTAAGAAGTAGTGATAATGGAAATACATGGATTCCAATAAGTTTTGCGAACATAAACCTCGAAGATTTTAATTATACACCACTACGCTGCATTTTTGGAAATTATAATTTACTCATGATCGTTGGTGGAGAAAATTACCATAACGGAAACGCACTTTGGTTTGAGAACAATACCATGCGATGGGTTTGGCACTTTGATCACGAATTTAGAACCGGTTTAAATTTTTTGCAAGAAAATTTTGTATTGGCCGGATATGGAAATTCTTATCGCACAACTGATCATGGTTATACTTACACGCCCATGGAATTTTCAGGAGATTTTTTTACGTCATCATCTACTATAAATTCGCAAATCGGCTTTGTGAGTGGATATGACGGCGGAATTTACAGAACAGATGATGCAGGCCACAATTGGAAAACACTATTAAAGCCGAATAAAACCGCTCGCAAGAGAATTCATTTCAATGGCATTTACTTTAGTGATGCCACTAACGGTTGGGCAGTTGGAACAGATGGTTTAGTAATGAGTAGTGATGACGGACAAACGTTTACTGAGTATACATCCATCACCAAGGCCGATCTTCTTTCGGTTGTGAAAGATAAATTAGGGAGAATAGTGATCAGTAGTTCCGCCGGAAAACTTCACCGCATTACCGATTAGTTGAGGATGAAAAAGTATTTTTGGGGCTTGCCTGCGGCCCGGGCTGCTGCAGGCTCCGCTTCGCTTCGGCTTTTTTGTTCCGACGAAAAGGCGAAACAAAAAGAGCTACCTGCCGTGCCGGCAGGAACCTTTCGCATCCCTAAGCCACACTTCGGTTGAGTTTAGGGTCAAAAAAATAAGGCAGAAAAAACGTGGCATACTTTTGAGTGACGAAAACGAGACAGAATATCCAATTGCATATTCAAAAAATCCCAACTATCTTAATCACGAATTTTCGCTAACATAACTGTACGAGATAATCACATTTCACAAATCTCCATTTATATACCGTGTTAAGTTTATACATAGATAGGTGTAATTTTTGTAAACACAGATTCGTATTATTAGTGGAATTCGTGTCTAAAAAAACAAGCAGCGGAGCTGCCGGAAAACATTGATCAAAACGAATACCCAATTGAATATTCAAAAAGATCGGCCTGACCAACATTAGCTTTAATGAATGCGCCAATGCTTAACTGTTTGCTGATATTATTAAGCGCATTCCTTTTCTTGAAAGGATAATATATCACGCCAATTCGGTTTGTGTTAATCGCTTGTAACTTCTCACCAAAGCCATTCCATTCTCCTTCGATCTTTTTTTGTTTTATAAAAAACGGATTGTAAAAATAAATTCCAAGCTGCGAAACAAAACCAAATTTCCCAAATACAAATTCGTGTCCCGCAAAAACAACTCCTGTACTTGCTCTTACATGCTGATCTGTTTCATAAACCTCTTGGTTGCGAATATAATCGTAAAAGCTGGTATAATACGCTAAGGTAGTTCCTAACTGAAACAAATGAATGTTCTTAAATGGAATAGAATACCAGCCCGATAAATGATAGCTAGGATATCTTGGTCCGCCAATAGCCTTTGTAGTAGAACCAAATTCATGAAAACCAATTCCTGATTTTATTACAAACGTTCTTTTGGTTGGTTGCGATAAGATGTCGACGCTTTTAAATTCTCTTTTCTTTTCAAAGCGAACGCCTAAATGTCCGCAAAAAATATTCATTCCTGCATTGGGTAAAGCTGTATGCCCATTAGACGCATGAATAGACGAAATACCATAAGTTAAAACAAGATCTGTGTTAATTCGTTTGCTCCAAAAAATACTAGTAACGCTCATGTTTGCAAAATGTCTTCCTATGTAAAAATTAGTTGGATTTGAAACCAGATCAAACGGTTTATTAAAATAGGAAACGCCCATACCAAATTTAAAGCGCCAATTTTTATTTGGTTTCTTTCCATACCACTCTAGCGATGGAACAATACCAATGTTATATCCTAATTGTTCCGGATTATTGAATGTACTATAAAATATTTCAAAACCTTGTTTTGGAAAACGATACAGTTGCTGCCAATAATCTTTGCCCATTGTTTGCCATTGGAAACCAATAGAATTTAAAAGAGAATAATTACTTTTTGGTGCATCGGGGTAAGCCGGAACCAAATATCCCGCGTAAGAATTAACTGAAAGTTCTAGTTTATTTTTTGGAATACTATCTTGCGCAAGTAAAGAAAATGAAACACTACTAAGAATAAAAAATAATACCAAATGCCGATATGTTTTCGGCCAAAGTTGCGAAGTTACTTTTTGTTTAAATGATGAAAAAAAATCTTGTGTTGCAAAGCCTACGGAAGATTTTTTTGAAGAAGTGTAAGCAAAAAAGACCAAGAAGATTGGCCTAAAATATATCGGCTTTTGGTATAATCGTTTGATCATTACATTCCAAGGGTCTTTTTGATCTCGTTAAGCTTCATCAAAGCCTCAACAGGAGTTAAAGTATTGATATCGGTGTTTAAAATGTCTTCCTTAATTTTTTGCAGCACAGGATCGCTCAATTGGAAAAAACTGAGTTGCATTTCTTCGTCGCGCAAAGCTCCATTATTACTTGATGCTTTTGGTGATGCAACTTTTTTCATTCCACCTTCTACCCCATTTGCATTAGCCAATTCTAATTCCATCTCATGCTCCTTCTCTAATTTTTGAAGGATCACATTAGCGCGTTCTATTACAATGCGCGGCATACCGGCCATTTTTGCTACATGAATTCCAAAACTATGCTCGCTGCCCCCTTCTTTTAATTTACGCAGGAAGATGATCTTATTATTTAATTCCTGAACCGAGACATTAAAATTTTTGATGCGCGGAAAATAGTTCGTCATCTCATTAAGTTCGTGGTAATGTGTTGCGAATAATGTTTTTGCCCGGTTGGTTGGTTGGTTATGAATAAATTCGGCAATACTCCAGGCAATAGAAATTCCATCGTATGTACTCGTTCCTCTTCCGATTTCATCTAATAACACCAAACTGCGATCACTCAAATTATTTAATATGCTCGCCGTTTCATTCATCTCCACCATAAAGGTAGATTCGCCCGAAGAAATATTATCAGTAGCACCAACGCGAGTAAATATTTTATCAACGATGCCTAACTCTGCAGATCTTGCAGGAACAAAACTTCCTATTTGCGCCATCAATGTAATTAAAGCAGTTTGACGCAACAAAGCCGATTTACCGCTCATGTTTGGTCCAGTGATCATCATCACTTGCTGAGTTTCGTTATCCAGGTAAACCGAATTACTTACGTATTCAGTTCCTAAGGGTAATTGTTTTTCTATCACCGGGTGGCGACCATCTATAATATCAATGGCATGTCCATCGTTCACAACCGCACGCACATACGAATTTTGATACGCTAATTCTGCAAAACCAATAAGAACATCCAAACGTGCCAATAAATTTGAATTGAGTTGAATAGGTTCAATATAATCGGCCACAAAACGAATTAACTCCTCATACAATTGTTGTTCTAATCTGGCTATCTTTTCTTCGGCGCCTAATATTTTTTCTTCGTATTCTTTTAATTCAGGAGTTATATACCGCTCTGCATTGGTGAGTGTTTGTTTACGCATCCAATCTGATGGTACTTTATCTTTGTGCAAATTGGTTACTTCCAAATAATACCCAAATACATTATTGTAGGCTACTTTTAAAGAGCTAATTCCTGTATTCTCAATTTCTCGCTGTTGAATTTTTAAAAGATGGTCTTTTCCGCTATAAGACAAGCCGCGCAACTCATCTAACTCAGCGTTTATCCCAGGGTTTATCACATTCCCTTTTAAAATATTTACAGGAGCTTCTTCATTTAATTCCCTTGTTAGTTTTTCAAAGGCCAGAAGACAAGGATTTAATTGCTCGCTTATTTTTTTGAGTGAGGTATTCTCTAAACCTTGTGTGCGTTGTTTTATCTCGGCAACAATTTGCAAAGAGCGTTTGATGTGAAATAATTCTCGAGGATTTGCTTTGCCAACAGCAACTTTGGAGATCAAACGTTCCATATCGCCAATATCCTTTAGTAAACTAATCAACTCTAAACGCTGCACATCATTCTTTACAAAATAATCTACCACATCTAAACGTTCGTTAATAGCCCTTGTATTTTTTAACGGCAAAGCCAACCAACGCTTTAATAAACGCGAACCCATAGGCGTATGCGTTTCATCAATTACATCTACCAAACATTTTCCGTTCTCGTGATTAGAACCATAGATCTCTAAATTACGAATGGTGAATTTATCCATCCAAACATATTCATCTTCATCGATCCTACTTACCCGTGTAATATGTTTTAAGCGATCGTGTTTTGTTTCATTTAAATAATGTAACAAAGCACCACAACTGGCGATAGCGGTATTCATTCCTTCAATACCAAATCCTTTGAGCGAAGTAGTTTCAAACTGCTTAATAAGCGAATCAAAGCCAAAATCATACTTAAATGCCCAATCATCCAATCCAAAGGAGTAGAATTTATCTCCCAATAGATCATTTAATTTAGTACGATTATTTTTTTCAAATAAAACTTCGTTGGGCTTAAAATTTTGAATGAGTTTTTCAACGTAGGTTAAACTTCCTTCCGCTATCAAAAACAAGCCAGTTGAAATATCCAGAAATGAAACACCTGCTTTTTCTGCCCCACCAATAGATTCAAAATGTATAGCAGCCAAAAAATTATTTTGTTGATGATCTAATATCTTATCATTAAAACTTACACCCGGCGTTACCAATTCGGTAATACCACGTTTTACAATTCCCTTCACCGTTTTTGGATCTTCTAATTGATCGCAAATTGCAACTCGGTAACCTGCACGAACTAATTTTGGTAAATACGAATCTAATGAGTGATGAGGAAAACCTGCTAGTTCAATATGCGTACCCGAACCGTTAGCCCGTTTGGTTTGAACAATGCCCAATATCTTTGCAGCTTTGATGGCATCTTCTCCAAATGTTTCGTAAAAATCTCCAACCCTGAATAATAAAATTGCATCAGGATATTTTGCCTTGATGCCGTTGTATTGCTTCATTAACGGGGTTTCTTTGTCTGCACTTTTCGTCATAGGGATACCTAATTTACAGGAAATCCTTTGGATGGGCCCTAACAAATTATAAACAAAAAACCCGATCTTTTTAAGACCGGGTTTTTAAAAAGAATATCTTCTAACAGCCTTACCTGAAGAGGCTTACATTGCCTTTTTGCTCGTAATCCTGACCATCTTTTCCTTTAGCCTTAATAACATAGAAATAAACTCCAGCGGCGCATTCTTTTCCATATTGGTTTTTACCATCCCAGGCAAAGTTTCCGGTATCGCTGGTTACTTCATAAACTTTATTTCCCCAACGATCAAAAATGATAGCTGTTACTTCTAGTAAATTTGAAGCAATCAAACGGAATACATCGTTTACCTTATCATTGTTAGGTGTAAATACATTTGGTATTTCCATCTTACTTGGGATCTCTACATGAATGATACGGATCGCACTATCAATACACGTTCCTTTTCGAGCGATCAATACAACACTATAAGTTCCGGCTGCGGTATACGTAGTTGCAGGTGTAACTATATTTAAAACGGTGTTTGATGCTGCGCCATTTCCATAACTCCATAAACAAATAATGCTACTGGCGCCTGTACTTGTTGCACTTGTATTTGTAAAGTAAATCGATAGAGGCGCAAATCCGCTTAAACGGCTTGGTACAAAATTAGCGGTTAAAGCGCCGTTAACTACCGAATAAGACTCGGAAGAACCACACCCATTCACTGTGTTTGTTAAAGCAATTTTATATAAGCCAATTTGATTAGCCAATAAATTCATTGCTGAAGGATTTGAAATTAAAACACCTGCTGGCGCAGTCCACGAAAATGTATACGGACCAGGCGTTGGTATGATCGCAGGCAATATTAAAACTGTAGGATTACTTGAACAATCTAAGGTAAATGGTATTGTAGAACTTATAGCAGGTGGCGTTACATCTATTGCAACAATGTAAGTAGCAAACGTTGTACAACCGTTAACAACCGAAGTTGAAATAGCAGTGTGACTTCCAGCAGCTGCTGAATTAAAAGATGATCCTGCAACTCCCGGGCCAACCGGTGGATACCAAATATATGTTGGAACCAAAGCAACCGCCAATGTTGGTGTTATAATTGGCACAATAACTACATCCGGATTTTTACATGTGATAACCGAGTTTGTAAGTGCACTTATAGTGAATTTTGGTAACCGAACATCCTGATTTATTTGAACTGTTTTGGTTGACCGGCATTGATTATTATTATCTACAGCACCTACCGTATATGTTCCTACCACCGAAATATTATTTGTTGCTCCTGTAACTGCAGGATTAATTACAACGGTTGTATTTGGTGTTGGATTAATAGAATTAGTTGGGATAGCAGGAACTGTCCAAGTTATTGTAGTATTAGCATTACTGCTTATTCCATTTAATACCATGCTTGGTTCTCTACAAGTTAACAAGCTTAATGGCTGTATATAATCCACATTTGGAGCAATCGTATTTTGAATGATGCTTATCGACTGACTCGAGATACAATTATTGGTAAGGTCTTGTACCCACACTACCCATGTTCCTGGTGTAATAATACCGTTTTGATTTGGATTGATTGTAAATGTTGTTGGCGTTCCTGTTGTTGCCGGTGGAACAAATGTATACTGACAAGCTACGTTTGGAACCGGAGAAGTAATTACGGTTGTTACCTGCATACTTGTTACACTTGTACTCGCGCAACCTATTGTAAAATTAGTAGGGCTGGTTACGGTGAACGCCGGTACACCAACCGAAGCTGTTACCTGAACTGATTTACAAGAAACACATCCAGTTAAATTATTTGTTGAACAACCTACATAATTTCCCGGATTACCTGGACAGAAAATATTTATTGTTCCTTGCGAAGGACCAACCGGCACACTACTTGTTCCTGCAATTTGATACCATTGTGTAGTAACGTTGGGTCCTAAATTACTTGTAAGTGTAAAACATCCTGTTCCCGGAATACATGTTATAGAAACAACAGTTGGCGTGATGACAACTGTTGGCGCCGTATAACTCGAAAACACTTGGAAAGTTCTTGTCATCGTACAACCAGTAGCACTCATTCCTGTTACCTGCCCTGTACATGGTTGGTTAAAGCTCATGCTAGACCCTGTAATAGTAGGCGTGCAACTTGGAAACCATGTGTACGTTAAAGGATTTCCATTGGTAATACTTGTGGTAAGAACAACGTTTGGATTGTTACAGGTTACTGTATAATCATTTACTGTATTGAATACAGTGAAGGATGCAGGGATCTGAATAGGGCCAACTACAAAACTTGCTGTTGCACTGCAACTTCCTGTAGTTACAGTTACGTTTTGTATTCCGGGGATAAGGCCTGAAGCAGTTCCACTATTTACTGAAGTAAAATTACTTGGTGGCGGCGCCCATACAACCGTGTAATTAGGACTTCCACTTGGTATAAACGTTACGTTTAAATTGACGGAGTTACTTGCATTGCTACATGTGCTGTTCATTAACATTGGATTAACAACAGGCTTTGGTAACACAGTAACAGTTGAAACTGCAGTTTGTGTAACAACAAGATTATTGATGGTATTAGTGCCCGTAACATAAAGAGTATAGGTAGTAGTTACAGTTGGTGCCACCGTAAACACAGGTGTACTTGACGTTTGCGCGCCAGGATTAAGTGAGAAAGTTGGATTAGCTAAATTTGAATTATTAGTAAGTGAAATCGTTGCAACACTTCCGGCACAAATAATTGTATTACTTGAAACAATACCACAATTGGTTGCACCAGTTCCTGCGAATTGTGTAAACAAAATATCTTGAGCTACATTAGAGAAGTTAGTAATTAGCACCATGTAAAATTGCCCTGCAACTGCTGCAACAATATTTAATGTTTCGGTAGGACTAGATGAATAGCTGCAATCAACAATGTTAGATGCGGTTAGCGAGCTACAGCAACCTGCCAAACTACTAAACGGCCCCCAACAAATAAAATCAACATCTTGATTAGCATTACCTTGGATCAAAATATCGAGATTACCTGACTGACTGATCTGCAAAAAATACCAAGCCGGATTTGGTTGAGTACCAAGACAACCATAGTTTGGTCCATTTTCGGCACTTGGGCCGTTAACCGTTGCCGGAAAAGTTCCTCCAGAATTTCCACCCGCGCAAAATGGTTGCGCGCTGGCACAACTTGTTTGTGCATTTGTGCCTAACACAAATACAAAACAAAGGGCTAAAATTGAGAGTATTTTCTTCATGTGAATCGTATAACAAAGATAAAACAAAAACCGAACCAAACTCTGTTAAAACAAAAAACCCGCCTTTGTTTAGGCGGGTTTTTAGGTGCATTTATCTAAATAAACTAACGTTCCCTTTTTGGTCAAAATCCAGACCATCTTTTCCTGTGGCTTTTATGATATAAAAATAAGTTCCGGTGGCGCATTCTTTACCATATTGATTCTTGCCATCCCATCCAAAATTACCTGTTTCGCTGGCAAGCTCGTACACCTTGTTACCCCAGCGATCAAATATTGTAATGCTAACTTCTTTAAGGCTAGAGGCGATCAAACGGAAGACATCATTTACCTTATCACCGTTTGGCGTAAACACATTAGGAATGTCCATTTTACTTGGTATCTCCACCCTAATAATCTTCATGGAACTATCAACACAACTGCCTTTTTTTGCCAAAAGCACAACGGTATAAGTTCCGGCTGCGGTATATGTTGTAACAGGATCAACTGTGTTTAAAATAGTAGTTGGAGTGGCAATGCCATTACCATAACTCCATAAACAAAGTATGCTGCTTGCGCCTGTACTTGTGGAGCTGGTGTTTAAAAAGTTAACCGTTAAGGGTGCGAATCCGAAAATTGAACTAGGTGTAAAATCAGCGTTCAGCACACCATTCACAACGGAGTAAGATTCTTGTGCCGCACATCCATTAAGTGTATTTGTTACAAGCACGCGATATAATCCGCTTTTATTAGTTACTAATAATGATGACGTTAGATTAGAAGTTAAGGCTCCTGCAGGAACTGTCCAAGAATAGGTAAATCCTGTGGTTGTTCCTGTGATTGTTGGCATAAGACTTGCCGTTGGGTTTACATTACAATCCAATGTGAACGGAAGTGCCGCGCTGATCGCAGGCGGTGTAACATCTATTGCAATAATGTAAGTAGCCGATGTTGTACAACCATTTACAACCGATGTTGAAATAGCAGTGTGACTTCCAGCAGCTGTTGAATTGAATTGCGATCCTGCAACTCCAGGGCCAACCGGTGGATACCAAATATATGTTGGAACTAAAGCAACCGCCAATGTTGGTGTTATAATTGGCACAATAACTACATCCGGATTTTTACAAGTGATAACCGAATTTGTAAGGGCGCTGATAGTGAATTTTGGTAATCGAATATCTTGAAGTATTTGTACGGTTTTTGTTGAGCTGCACATGTTGTTTTGATCAACAGCACCAACCGTAAATATTCCAACCGACGAAACATTATTTGTTGCTCCCGTTATGGCAGGATTAATTGTTACCGTATGATTTGGTGTAGGATTAATGGAATTTGATGGAATTGCAGGAACTGTCCAAGTGATCTGCGTATTTGGATTACTGCTAATGCCATTCAAAACCATGCTTGGCTCTCTACAAGTTAATAAGCTTAATGGCTGTATGAAGTCGACATTTGGGGCAATAGTGTTTTGAATAATACTAATAGATTGTGAGGATATACAATTATTGGTGATGTCTTTCACAAAGATCACATAGGTTCCCGGAACAATAATATTATTCAGATTTGGATTTGTAGTAAATGTTGTAGGTGTTGAAGTTACAGGCGGGATCATAAAGGTGTAATTTACAGGAGTGTTGAGAACAGGCGATGTAATTACCGTAGTAACTTGCATGCTTGTTATACTTTTACTTGCACAACCAATAGTGAAATTGGTTGGGCTAGTCACCGTAAATATTGGAACACCAACCGAAGCGGTTACCTGCACTGATTTAGTTGATTTACATCCCGTTAAATTATTTACCGATTCTCCCCAATAGGCGCCAGGTGATCCTGCGCAGAAAATATTTATAGTTCCTTGCGCAGCGCCAACATATACCGTTGACGTGCCCATTATCTGAAACCAATTGGTTGTAACATTAGGTCCTAAATTACTAGTTAAGGTAAAACATCCACTGCCACCGGAACATGTTATATTATTTACAGTTGGTGTAATGGCAATTGTTGGTGAAGTAAAATTCTGATATACCGTGTATGTTTGCGCAAACTGACAACCTGTAGAACTTGTTCCCACAACTTGCCCCGTGCAACTCTGCGTAAAATTCATACTGGCTCCGCTTACCGTTCCTGTACAAGTTGGGAACCATGTAAAAGTTAAAGGTACACCGTTGGTAACACTGGCAGTAAGTAAAACATTTGTATTTAAACACGTGATCGTATAGTCTCCGCTTGGATTCACTACAGTAAAACTCGCAGGTAGCGGTATTGGCGCTACGGTAAAGGTTGCTATGTTTGTGCATCCATTGGATGTAGTAATTGTAACAGTGTTAACGCCGGGGGTGAGTCCTGCGGCTGTTCCACTATTCACCGTGGTAACAGTGCTTGGCATTGGGCTCCAAGTAGTAGTGTAATTAGGACTTCCACTTGGATTAAATGTAACATTTAAATTCACGCTGTTTGTTACAATATTGCTACATGAAGCATTCATCACCAAAGGACTTGTAAATGGTTTTGGATGTACCGTAACATTTAATGTAGCGCTAATAGTTTGTACCGCATTTGATGAGTTTGTTCCTGTAATGTAAGTCGTGTATTGAGTGCTAACACTTGGTGTTAGAACAAAGGTTCCGGTGGTATTAACCAAAGGCCCTGGAATTAATGAGAATGTTGGATTTGTTAGATTAGCAAAATTAACCGGCATTACTGCAATAGTAGCACCCGGACACACTGCATAACTCGGGTTACAATTTGGATTACAAGATAAACTTGCTGATCCAATACTTTGAAAACTTACCAAAGTGTTTACACCACTAAAGTTTGAAATACAAATAATGAATTGCTGACACGCGTTAACTGCAAGTGGCGCTTCGTAATTACTTGGATCGCCCCCGGCAGGAATATTTGCAACCGAAGCCATTCCTGTTCCACCAGTTGAAGTTCCGTTCCAATTACAACGAATTGGAGGTAAAGTGTTGTTGAAAATCTGCGAGCAGCTTGAGGGTGTATAAGGCCACATAGCCCAATCATAAAACCCTGCTTGAGGGTTCGCGCTGGAGCTAGCTCCAAATACAAACTCTAAGCTTCCTGCATTACCAACGGTTAAAATAAGCCACTGAGGTTTTAATTCACCAGAAAGTAAACATCCTGAGTTAGGCGGATTTGGATTTGTTTGTGGATTACTAACATTTGAAGAAGTTGTGAAATCTATAACGTTACCAGGTCCTGAATTCGCATTAAAGGTAAAACTTGGATTTGTACATAATGGGATGGCGTCTACGCAATCATCATTTTGCGCTTTATTACTAATAAAGGCAAATAATATAAAAATGGAGAATAGTAGTTTTTTCATTTTTTTTAATTCTTATCTGGTTATTAGCTGATTGATTGCTTCGTAGATCTTTCCTGGTTCAAGATTTTTGAACACCACTTCTCCGTTGGAGTTAAACGTGATGTTATCAATCCCACTTACATCTGCGTTTTCGAGTTGCGACTTTGTGATGACATGCAAATTCTTATATCCCTTTTTATTTAAGGCTATTTGGGCTTGTGTATCACTTACAACGGCAACACATATAACGCCGTTTTTACCACCCTTTAACTTTGCTCCGCCATAAACATTAGCTGTTTTTTCAAGCGTGCTATAAACGCTTTTATCATCATTTAAATTAGCCTCAACAAAATTTACTACCATCACTTTGTTTTGTACCATTAGTGTTGGATCGCTTTGTTTTACAAAGGCATTAACTTTTTGATAGATGTCTTGTTGTGCGCCGCATAAGCTTACAAATAAACAACATGCGATCATCAGTGTTTTTTTCATGGTAAATTGTTTTTACAATTAAAGGCATTCTGTTTAGAAGGTACGCCCACTCTTCTCAAAAAAAAAGTCCCTACCATCTAAGATAGAGACTTTAATTCTGAAAAGAAAATTATTATCTGAACAAGGTAACGTTACCTTTTAGGTCGTATTCTTGTCCGTCTTTACCTGTGGCTTTGATCATATAAAAGTATGTTCCAGAAGGACATTC
>JAWXAS010000099.1:0-4178 GCA_034439635.1 Bacteroidota bacterium
CACTAAAAAACATCTGCCGCTTTTTTAATCCTTTTTTACTTTTTTCGAGAGATTTTTATCGCACTATTTTTAAACAAACTCAATATATACCAAGGCTTACAAAGTTTTTGAGGGACGACTAATTAAGTATTTTTTATATGTGGTATTATATGCGTCAGAACTAGTAATTTTATACGCGGATTTCAAAAAAGTGAATGCAGAAATATTGTTTATTTCCGTAATTGTTGCACCGATGTATTTTTCGTCCCCATTAACATAAATTTTTGTTATTAAAATCGAATCATTAAATATATCAATGTCAAAAGGCAAATCGTTTTCCTGTTTTAGTTTCTTCTTAGCAAAACTTGTCGGAAATAGATATGTATGCCCACAACCAAGTGGGCTTAAAAATTGACTTAATGAAGAATGAAATTGAGCCAAGGTTTGGCTGGAAGCAACTTGTTTTTCAATTTCAATTGAAGTAATCCAAAGCTGTCCTGGGTGATATAATTATATATAATTGGATGGCTTTGCTGGATTGTCGTTTTAAGAATATTAAAATCCGTCAACAGGCTGTCTTTGTTTTGAATTTTCTCCTCTTGCCCAAAGAGTAAAGATTGTAGCGATAAAAGTATAATCCCTATTCTTAAAAAGCTCATAAAATAACGAATAACGTATCAGTTTTTAAAGTATGTATTTGTTCTTTTTCACGGATTAGCTTCATACTGTATACTCCAATTGGAAATTTAGTACCTTGAAGGTCGCACAAGCAACTTTTTTTATTTTATTGAATAGCGAATAAGTGTTTGTTCAATATAGTGGTCTGTATCGGTGAGGAAGAATGATGTAGCTTGCACCAAACCAATTTTATTACAATAATAATTGTTCATGTATCTGGCGCCTGTATTACCTGTAACCGCCTGATATTTTGAACTAAGATTGATGGTATTATCAAATGGCATGTAGGTAGTATATATTTTTCCTGAATGCAACAATTTCGTTTCTATACTTCCCCCTACAAAATTGCTGATGGTTGTTTTAGTGAAATCGCTTTGGTCAAAAAAAGTACCGTTAGGTGTTACATTGAATCCTGATGAATCCCGATACAATCCTTCTATCGAGCCTTCAATAGTAGGATTATTTCCAATTACAGAATACTTTTTTATTTGTTTATACATCTTGTTATTTACCTGCACATCATTTTCTACAACAAAACTATCTCTCCCCAAAAAAGTTCGAGAACTTGTGTTCATATCAATATAATCCATATCGTAAACCCAATAGCTTCCGTTGGTTATTGGAAGAGAGATCTTTTGTTGCGCGGGAGTGGTTGATGTAGAGTAATAGTTGTTCACTACTGGAGCTTGTTTCTTCTTTTTGCAAGAAATAAAGCATAGTAAGGTCATAGCCAAAAGGCTTAAGCTTAACAAAGTGAATTTTGCTTTCATAGGATTTGTTTTAGGTTGAATAAAATTTAGTGTTTAATAATTAGTTTTGTTGTGAATGCGCCTATTTCTACAAAATAGAGGCCATCCTGTAATTGGCTAACATCAATTTCCTGTAGCTTTTCATTTGATGAAAACACCATCTCACCTAGAGTATTGAACACTTTTAACGGACCTGAACCGGCATTAGTGAATTGAAGATGCACAATGTGATCAGCGGGTTGAGGATATAATTTGAATAAATCTTTGTTATTAAAATGGGAATCAAAACCAGTACCGGTACAAGTGGTGGTGTAATCAATTTCATCTCTTGTTATTACCCAGCTATCATTAAGCAAAGCTGTAGTGTTATTTTGTTTTGACAGCGAGAAAAAATACCAGCTATTAGTGGGTGCAGACAACATATGGTTCCACGAGATCCAATGGCAAAGAGCAGGGTATTTATTTCTAATTTGATTGATGAGTCGTGTGTAATCATAAACAAACGGCATGTTCGCAACTGTCGCTTTCTTTGGTCCAAACTCAGCTATTCCCACAGGTTTTCCGGTGGCAATAATTGAGGTGTAATTAGGAATGCTGAGCGTATCATTGTAAACGTCAAGTCCTATCACATCTACATAATTATTTCCTGGGTAATAAAAAAGTTCGGTTTTAAATGCGAGATTGGTTTCTGAGGCAGGCCTGGCGCTTGGGCAGTAATACCATAAAATGTTGTGTAGATTTTTTGTTACTGTAAGGTAGTTGAAAGTATACTGCCACAGCGCAGTAAAATCGGAAGCGATCGGTAAAGTGGTTGACTTTGAACCGTACCAGAACCAATTGCCATTCATTTCATGGAACGGACGAAACAAAACTGTTACACCGGAATCTTGCAATTGTGAAAAGCCAACCGCAATACTATCTAAATCTTTTATAAGAGCAGTATTAGCAGGGTGTCCGTTTGTAATGCAGTCAAGCAGATTTGTTGAACCTCCGAGGTTGCTATCTCCACCCCCGTTCCATGGGTTATTCCACGATAACATGACCGTTGATAAACCATTTTGCTTGTCGTAATTGATAAGCGGTTGATTTACCTGACTGTGATTATCTATAAAATTACTGTAAGAAGGGGCCGTATGCTGTCGCATATAGTTTGTGCCGATAATGCCAACCCACTTAGAAGTAAGATTATTGATAGAAACAATAGCGGTGTCAAATTCTGTTGCAGGTGTGTTTGGTAATCCACGATAGTTTGTCCATTGTCCGCTGATTACTTTATTATTTGGTTTTGCAGCAAGTGAAGACAAGTATTGCAGAATACATTTTGTTTTTTGGTTTGCAAGAGGATCAGCAGTTTGCGATTTAAGCAAATTAGCATTAAGTAAGAGTAATAGAATAATTGCCGCGACAAATGTAATTTTTTTCATAATATTCGTTTTATATCTCTATACACGAATAATATCTTGCGAGTGTTGGCGAAAAGTCCTAATCTCCAGTGAATCAACTCAATATTGTATTTGCAGTTAAAGATATTCCGTATTGAAAATGATTTTATTGCAATTAATGCTGAACAATAAATTTTATATTGCCGTTTTTGTGATTTATATAATAAAAACCGTTAGATAATTCCGAAACTGAAATATTTTTTACCGGCTTAATTTCGGAAATTACTTTTTGCCCTATTGCATTATAAATTTCAACGTTCATTAATTCTTCCGAAAAATTAATTTCGGTTTGTGCAGGATTTGGGTAAACATAAAATGAAATGGATTCTTGCGCAATGAGCAATTCCCCGGTACATATTATTACAGTGATCAGAATAGTTTCTGTTGCCACGCAACCATTAATATTGGTTCCTGAACAAGTATAAACCTGAGTAGCCGTAGGACTGAAGTTTACAACCGCGCCGTTTAAATTACCGGGTTGCCAGGTAAAAGCGAGTGCGCCGGATACAGATAATGTTACAGGAATTCCATTACAGATAACCAATGCGCTAGTTACAGGATCTATAATTGGTAAAGGAAGTACATTAACTATAGCTGTTTGTGAAGAAGAACAGTTGCCATTATAACCCGAGAGTGTGTAAACTGTAGTTGAAGGAGGACTAACTGAAATAACTGTAGTTGTTGCACCTGTGTTCCATGAATAAGTCGTTGCCCCACTTGCAGAAAGTGTAGTGCTTTGCCCTGCACAAATACTATTTGAACCTGCAACTGTTAATGTAGGTCCTACACAAGACGAAGTTACAGAAATATCATCAATATAATAATATGCTGAATTAGCACTAAAAACATTCCAGGCTCCGAGCCCAGGTTGAAGAATTGTACTTGCATCGTTAAAAAAATTACCAATAAACAGAAATGTGTGATTACCGGATGCAGTAAATGTAAAAGATATTAATGTCCATCCTGTATAATTAGATTGCACATTAGTATTGTTCAGTAATTGGCTTCCTATTGGTTGTAACATAACCCCTTTAGGGTCGAGTGAACAATCAGGTGAAATTAACGGAGTGCTGTTTGTGGTAAAAAGCATTCCCAAATTATTGCTTTTGCGGTAAGAGCTATCCGCTAAGGATACATACATTTGAGCAATATAAGAAGTTCCGGTTATTAAAGGAGCATTTAATTGCACCCGAATATATTCTCTGTAATCAGCACACATACCACAATAAGTTATAATCCCACTGTAAGCATTGCCGCTGTTGGGAGATTGAGTACCTATAAGATTTGTTGGAACCTGATTTGAAAATGCAGTTGAATTTGTGTGGTAATA
>JAWXAS010000100.1:0-3667 GCA_034439635.1 Bacteroidota bacterium
ACGTCTTCATCGGGATAATACATCGTTTCTCTTGAAGTTTCAAATTCTTTTGTTCCGATTTGATTACCTTTTTCGTGAAATGGTCTAACCGTTAAAGACCAAACTTCTTTATTAATTCCAGCATAGGTGTAGTTCCCGTTGTCGTAATTAATAACATAACTCATAAACTTGCCTTCGCCCATTTTTGTGGCTTTTGCTGTTTGATCTTCTTGCGCATTTAATACTCCTGTAAATACTAGGCAAGCGTAAAATAAATAGTTCTTCGTTTTCATAAAATAGATTTTTGTAAAAGTAAAGGCTCATCGCTGCTAAAGTTTATAAACTTCAGTAACAGACAAACTACTTTAGCAATGGATGAATTTTAAAAAGAAATAGCGGTTTCAAACTCGATTTTTTTGTACTTTGAAAGTTTAGCAATGATATTGCCACTCAATTGAATAGTGAATTCTGATTTGGAATAATTTAGCAAATGTTCTTTATTAATAAGCCACGATTTGTGCACTCTTATGAATTGTGGCATACGTTCTAAAAGTGTTTCAAAATGCTTTAAATTTTTACTGGCAGTAATCTTTTTTTGAGGTGTGTGTATAAAGCAATATGATTCTTGCGCTTCAACTGCAATAATATTTTTAATATTAATAACATGCTGTTGGCCTTTATCACTTATAACAATACTCTTAATTTCCCTTTGTTCCAAGATTGTGTTTAGCAAAGTTAAGCGCTCTGCCTGTTGCAATATATTTTGTTGCTGCCTTGCGCGATCAATGCTCAGTTTCAAACGCGCAATATCAATGGGTTTCAATAAATAATCTACCGCAGAAACCTCAAATGCCTTAATGGCATATTGATCATAAGCGGTTACAAAAACAATTTGAAAATTTATTTCGCTAAAAAATTTGACTATTTCAAAGCCGGAATATTGAGGCATTTCTATGTCTAAAAATACTAAGTCAGGTTGATACTTCTTTATTTCTTGAACAGCCTCTGGAATATTTTCGCATTTCGCTAATAATTCAATATCGGGACAAAACCTTTCTAATAAGTTTTGAAGCACGTCTCTCGCGCTTTCTTCATCATCAACCAATATTGCTTTTATTTTACCCACAACACGTAAAGCTAATTCTCAATTTAGATATTTGTTTATTTATTTCAGCAATCATCTACTATAATTCATTAGTAGCCTAAAATTTTCTCTTTATAGGTATTGTTATAACCACTCGCGTTCCGTTAGATTCTCCGTTGTCATAAAGGTCTTCATACATATAACCAAACTCCCCCTCAAATACATGGCTTAAAATTTCTAAGCGTTTTCCAATTGCATTTCCTGAAAATGATTTGTGCCCTTTACTTTGCCGTTGTTTAATTTCTTTCGCTTTCTCGCGACCAATGCCGTTGTCCTCAATTCTGCAAACAAGCATCTCCGCTAATTCAAAAGATACTTTCAGTTTCTTCTCCCCAACTTTATGAAGTAAGCCATGCGCTAAAGAGTTTTCAATAAATGGTTGAATAAGCATTGGTGGAATCATCACCCCCTCCACGTTTGCAGTATTTATTTCAAAAGTGAAATTCTTTTTAAACCGAAGTTTTTCTAACGACAAATATAAGTTGAGAAGCTTTATTTCCTGTTCAAATTCAATAAAATCCTTCTTCGAATAATTGAGTGTTCTCCTTACCAAATCAGAGAACGTAGTAATATACGAGTACGAATTTTCCACATCTCCTTTTAAAACTAAATCCTGAATAGAATTAAGTGAATTAAATATGAAATGTGGGTTCATTTGCGATTGAATGGCTGCCAGCTTTGAAGCGTTAAGCTCATTAATTTGTCCTGATTTTTTTTGCTGAAGCCTCAATTGCCATCTGTAAATCAAAACTATTAGCAATGAAACTATAACTCCGAAAATAAGTATAAACCACCATTGTAAATAAACCGGCTTTGCAATAGTAAAAGAATATTCAGCAATATTGCTAAATAAACCTTGGTTTTCGGCCTTAACAATAAAGGCATAGTTTCCTGCATCCAGCGCATTGTAGGTGACTTGGTTTAATTCGAAATTATTAACTGTCCATGCTGTATCATACCCTATCAATTTATAATGGTACTTTATTGCCTCTTTGTTTTTAAGTGTAGGGGAAGCAAAAACAAACTGTACCTTACGTTGATTGCTTCTAAAAGTATTCATCTCGCGCTCATCAATTAGCTTGTCGTTAACTGCTATTCTATCAAACCTCACATCTGGCCTGCTTACTTTTGGTATTTGGTTCAAATTAATACATTGTACGCCGCCCGAATGACTTACCCAAAGTTGTTCATTCATCATTTTAAAATCAATTACTTTTTTATTGCTAAACCCAAACGCTGCAGAAATTGATTTTAGCAATTTGCCTTCTATGGTATATTGAAAAAATCCGTTTACAGAATTAGCAATAATAGTATTGTTTGTTATAAGCATCTTCTTAACTTGCTCGGCCTTACCGTTCGCCTTCATTTCAAGGGCTGAGAAAATCTTTCCGCCAGCAATTACGAGTACGCCGTTTTTTTCTGTACAAACATATATCTTTCCCTGATGTTCGTAAAGACTATTCGAGAAAATATCCTCTCCATTATATAAAATTTTTATTGCATGTCCAAGTGAATCAATTCTAAAAAAACCATTAGCTGTTGATGAATAGAGTTGTGCATTTTTAAAATCGTATTCCATTGCATAAACACGGTAATTTGTTCGTTCTATCAATTTTGAACTAAACTGATTGTTTGAATTTTTATGCATTTCATAGATGCCTATGTTTGTTCCAATAAAATATTTGCTTTCGGAAACAACTACCGCGTCTTTTAACGATGAGGATATTATATTCTTCATTTCGCCGGTAAGTAAATTGTAAAAAGATCCTCCGCCATTGTCAAATAAAATAAAATTACTTGCTGAGTTCCCATAAAAAGCCTCAACCGAACGTTTGGCGCTTTGCTTTAAAACATGAAGTTCTCCATTCAGGTAATTCATCAACTTTCCTTTAGAGGTGCCCATAATTAAGCCATAATTATTATTTGGATAAAGCGCTGTAACAGGGTCATCACGAAAGGAATGAATCACATCGGGCACTTTTAAATCAGGAATAACCAATACGCCCTTATCAAATGTACTTAGCAAAATATTTCCTTCATGATCTTTATAAACATTCGAAATAAAATGGTCACCATACATAAATTGATTTTTACTATTGGAATTATTAAAACACGAAACGCCTGGTAATGTTCCTGCAATCCAAACTTCATTTCCAGTTTCATATATTCGCTTCGATCCTTCTACCTCAAACAACCTGTTTCTTGGAAGTGGCGTTAACTCAAAATTAGAAACTATATAACTGTAAAGCATATTCGTTTTTGAATCTAAGGCATACGAATTCCCTCCAATGCTAAATAGCTTTAAAACCAAACTATTATCTATTAAATTTGGGGAAACTTTAAGCCTGTGTTTTAAAAAAAAACCATTAGCATAAACCAAAACACTATCACTTCCTCCAAAATGAAAATGAATTGTTTTATTAGGCGCCATAAAAGATGGTCCCAAATAGTAATTAATAAAGTCGAATTGGCTAACTATTGATCCTTTAGTGTTAAGCACGATAACTTTTCGTGAGCCAATAACTAACTCGTTTTTGCTATTTA
>JAWXAS010000101.1:0-13069 GCA_034439635.1 Bacteroidota bacterium
AGCGAAGCCTCCTCGTTGCGCAAACATTAAGCAAAGCCCTAAACAAGGCTTTTCGTTCTATCCCGGGCGCAGCATTACGGTTTAATTTACACTTAAAAATATCTGCCGCTTTTTTAGTCCTTTTTTACTTTTTTCGATAGATTTTTATCGCACTATTTTTAAACAAACTCAATAATAACAAGGCTTACAGAGTTTTGAGGGACGACTAGTTAGTTTAATCGAAAAATCTTCTTCTATAATTTGGACGCCCGAGCGCGCTTTCTGCTGCAAGCCTGCTTGTTTTTTGCAATGTTTGTCGGGCTCCGGTGGTCCCCGCAAAAAAGCGGGAACTTCCTGCCTATCGGTGAGGTAGGTTCGCTCCGCAAACATTACGCAAAGCACTGCGCAGGGCTTTACGCTGCTCCCGATAGTTATCGGGACGCTGGCGCGGCATTCCGGTTGAGTTTACGGTAAAATATCAGTTAGGAGTGAAAATAAAAAATAGGTTAGAATGAACTACTGCTTTTTTTTGAAAACGCTATTAGTCAACCTCAAACGAAACAATACAAATATCATCCGTTTGGTTCGCATTAGCACGCCAGTTATTTATGGCACTTTGAACTTTGCGTTTTCTTTCTTTTAAAGGCACTACCTCTAGTTCTAATAATATTTCTTTGAAACGTTTATTACCCAAACGTTTTTCGGTAACTGAACTAAATTGATCAATAACACCGTCTGATAATAAATAGATCTTGTCGTTCGTTTCTAATTGAATGAACAAGGTATCGTAATTTGCTTTTAAATGTTTGTTCTCAACTCCAATAGGTTTTCTATTGGCTTTATGTTCAATGATCTCTCCACCACGATTAATATATATGGTGTGCATAGCTCCCGAGAACAATAAAGTTCTATCTGCTTTGTTATATGTACAAAAAGAAATATCCAAACCATCATTTACGTCTGCGTCGGTATTTTTTTGATGAAATGAATTGTAAATACTATTACTCAAAAGGTCCATAATAATACCCGGCTTAAAATTCTGCCATTTATCAATAATGGTATTTAAATACGTAGTTGCTAAAATAGAAAGTAAGGCTCCGGAAACACCATGTCCTGTGCAATCGCCAACTGCGAGTAACGAATAACTATTGAATTCTTTTACCCAATAAAAATCGCCTCCTAAAGCATCACGTTGTAAAAGCAAAGCAAACGATTTTGGGAACACACGTCTAAGCGCATCTTCATTTGGCAAAAATGCATCCTGGATCCGTTTAGCGTAATTGATATTAGCCGAAATATTCTTGTTCTTCTCATTAATGATCTCCTTATTTATCAATTGATCTATGATCAACTGAGTAGAAGAGATGATCTGATTGATAGTGGCTTTTATTTCGCTAAAATTGCCGGGAATACTAGAAAATAAATTGATGGATGCGTACAATTTATTATTGATATATATAGGAAGCGCATATGCCGAACGTATACCGCTGTAATACCAATTTTTTTCATCTTCCACCATGTTCACTTTTAAGTCGTAATCCGTTACGTCATAAATTCCCTCACTTAAAAAAGAATTCAAAATAAATATCTGGTCAAACGGTAGGTCTTTGTAACGGATCTCTCTTCTATTCTGACTAATGTGATGTAGCTGCCCAATTTTTTTATCGAAATCAAATTTTAAGATCGATCCGCGTTCTATATTATTGAGCTTGTTGAATAAAAGGTCCAGTAGATCTTCAAACACATCTTCTACCTTAATATTGTTGATGAGTTTATTTTGAGCTTCATTTAAAATTGCTAAGTTCTTATTCTGTGCGGCGATCTCATCGTTTTTTTGGTCAATCAATTGTTTATTCTCGAACTGATTTAATGCCACTTGCAAAACATTTGCTATCTCCTGAACTGTGGTGAGATCGTAGTTTGAATAGATGTTTTGCTTTAAAGAATAAACTCCAACAAATCCACTATTAACAAGATTTGGTTTTATACAAGCTAAAAGAGTACACTTAATATTTGTGATAGGTTGTTGCAGCTCTTGCAAAACTTTGTATATTTCAATGTCTTCTTCGCGCCAGTCAAATAATATTCCGCTTTGCCAACTATGGATAGCCTCAAGATGATGCGGAGCTAATTTTATAGTACGCTCAAATGTAAAAGTATTGTTCTTGTTAATGAAATAGGATTTTAATTCTTTATTGTCTAAGCTAATATAATTGAATGAAAATGTTTTAACGTGTTGAGTATCTACAATTAATTCTTTAAGAATATTATTATTTAGATCATCGAATGAAGTAGATTGTATAATGAATTTTTGGAATTTATTTCTTGTTTCAAGATTCTCATTGGCAACCTCCAACTGGGTTGAGTAGGCCTCGATCTCTTTGTTCTTGCGCTCGATGATCTTGTTCTTCTCAAACTCAATAAAATAACTTTTTACGTAGTTGCTTATATCGCTAATATAATGTGTATCGCTTGTGGCAAAATCAAAATGAAAATCCGTGTACAATCCTATAAAGCCAATGATCTGATCGTTGTCCCTGAACGCGTGTATCAATCCGCTCTTGGCAAATTTAGGTTGATCAAGCATGTATAGTAGTAAAATGTCTTCTTTGCTGGTGAAATGATGATAGTCTTGCTTGGTGATCTTTTCAATGGTTTCTTTTATGCTGGTATTGAGCGGCTGTACAGTTTGTGTTATTTTTTTATTGAACACGTCAATATAAAATATCTTCAAAAAATTATCTCCGGTAATAAAATTAAGCGTAATGAATTGTGTTGATTTTGCAATGCGGATTAGGTTTAGCAGAACCGTTTCGGCAAGTGCTTCAATGGTTTTAGCGCTTAAGATGTCTTGTTTTAGTTCATAATTTGTTTTTAGATCATCATAATACGTGTTCAACTTTATTTCAGCTTTTACTCTTTCCGAAATATCACGGCAAATAGCTTGAGCTCCCGAGAATTTTTTTGTAACCGGATCTATCTTAAAAATGATCTGTTGCCCTAACCATAATTCTTGACCATCTTTCGTGATCACCGGAAATTCAATATAGGTCTCAAAATTATTGCGTTTCAGTTCATTGGCATTGTGTTCAATCACCTTTCTTAAGTGATCTTTATGAATAAAATCCTTAAAATTCTTTTTAAAGAATTCTTCGCGCTTATAGCCGGTGGCCATAATAGCGATCTCGTTCACGTATGTAAATTGCCCATTCTGGTCTGTCGTGTAAATAATATCTTTGGCATTCTCAACAATGTGTTTGAATTCTCTTTCCTTTTCTTGCTTTTCAGTAATATCTGTTCCTATAGCAATGGTTGTTCCGTTGGGTAATCGGTTATTGTCCCACTGGATCCAAATGCGATTCTTTGTTTTTGTTTCCAGCAAAGTTTTTGAGGTTTTCTCAAGCGTCCCCTTTATAAGCTTTTGTTTAATATCTTTTTCTCCTTCCACCAATCGTCGTACTTTCCACCAACCATCTCCAAGCACTTCACTATCTGTATAGCCAAGCGATTCTTTAAATGTACTATTTACAAATATGATCTCTCCTTTGGCATTAGAAACAATAATTATGGCCTTTGTAGTATTTAAAATTGTTTCTGAAAAAGAAAAACGTTGATTATTCTTAATGAATAACAAAAGCGACACAAACATCAAACAACATACCGCGAATAAGAACAAGTATGGATGCAAACGCGGCGTTTTAACCAAAAAGGCAATACTAAAATTAGCGGCCGTTATTAAAATTGAAAAGAAAAGAAAATTTCTAATGGAGTTAATGAACGAAGTACTTACCGATAAAAGAATGATGGTGCCGATAGCATAGTACCAGGTTAGATCGGTGCGATACAAACAAAATAATATGCTTAAACACAAAAGCCCATAATTGATTAATACAAGATTTTTGATCGTGTTTAATTTGTTTTTTCGAATGAATGTAAAAATAAAAAGTGCAAAGGTAAGCCCCCCATTAGCCGCTAATACCCAAAGGTCGTCCTTGTGTTGGCTAGGCTCAATAAACATTCTAAAAAGCGCAGATACAGGCAAGCCCATCGACGCAAAAAGCAATGCGATCCTTATAAGATTAATGTGTAAAAACGGTTCGGTTTTATTGTAATCGTCTAAACTTCCCTTTTCTTTAACCAAAAAATATATAACAGTGCCAAAAAAGAAGAGATAGAAAACAATCAAGCCTATTAAAAGCCAAATTTGGTTATTTAGGATAGTGTCCGGAACCATGAATTTTCCTCTAATTTACCCTAAAAAACATATAAATCAAGGCCTTTAGGTTATTAAAAGCGCCCTTTTAATATCTTTTTTTAATACACTGAACTCTAAGGCTTTAATTCGCAATATTTAAACCTAGTTTATGAGTGTATCTACTAATGTTAAATTATTTATAACGTGCTTCATGCTTGTTCTCTTGCAATGCACTGTTTACGGGCAAAGCAAGGGCACTATGGTTGAAGATGCTCAGGCACTTTTCGATAATAAAGAGTACGGAAAAGCCTACGATGCGTACGATAAATTGAACGCTAAATATCCAAAAGACTTTGATTTTAAATTTAAGCTCGGACTGTGTTGTTTAAATTTTGTAGAGAAAAAGGCTCGTGCCGTGGAGGTTTTTGAAGGTATTAAAATTGAGATAAAGTCACCAGCTGCTGCTTTTTATTTGGGTAAAGCCTATCATATGAACTATAAGTTTGATAAAGCTATTACCGAATTGGAAGAATTTAAGACAACGAATAAAAATTCGAGCAAAGAGGAAAAAGCAATGAGTACCGAGGCCGACAATCTTATCAGAAATTGTAAGGCTGCAAAAAATCTAATTGAAGGAAAGATAACTGCCAACTTCAAAAACCTGAGTACAATTAATACAGAAGAGGATGAATACGGCCCTGCTATTACAACAGATGAAGGAGTGATGGTATTTACTTACAAAGGTAAAAAAAGTGTAGGCGGTAAAGTAAATATTCAACTTCAACCGGATGAAGCAGAAGGCGAATATCATGAAGACGTTTATGTAACCGTGATGGGCCCCGATTCTACATGGGGAGTTCCACAATCTGTTGCCGAGATCAATACTAACGGACACGATGCCGCCATTTCAATTTCACCGGATGGCCGATTTATTTTTATGTTTCAAAGTAGCGAAACAAATAATGGAGATATATATATGAGTGTTTTAACCGGCACAACTTTTTCTAAGCCCGAACCCTTAAATGAAAATGTTAACTCTCAAGCATGGGAAGGTAGTTGTTCTATTTCTGCCGACGGACAAGTATTATATTTTTCAAGCGAACGCTCGGGCGGTAAAGGTGGTCGCGATATTTGGGCCAGTGTAAAAATCAATGGCGATTGGGGCCCTGCTTTTAATTTAGGATCAACTATTAACACAGAGTTTGATGATGACGCTCCTTTTATTCATCCCGATGGAATTACATTATTCTTTAGTTCAAAAGGCCATAGCAGTATTGGAGGATATGATATCATGTTCTCTATTTTGAAAGAAGATCAATGGACAGAGCCAAAAAGCATGGGTATGCCTTTGAACACAACTGAGGATGATCTTTATTATGTGATCAATTCAAAAGGTGATAAGGGATACTTTAGTAGTAACCGTCCGGCCGGCGAAGGTGGAAAAGGTGGAGAAGATATTTACACGGTACAACCCGGTATTTTAGGTGATAAACCAGTTGTAGCCGTATTAAAAGGTATTGTTTATGGGAATGATAAACCTGTTGAAGCTGTGATAGAAGTAACAAAAAATAAAGATGGAAAATTAGTTGGCCCTTTTTATTCAAATAACGTTACCGGAAAATATTTGTTTGCAATAAGCCCCGGATCAACTTATCGTATCAAAGTAAGCTCAGAAGGTTTTGAACCGATATTAGAGGATGTGGATATTACAAACCTCGATAAGTTCATGGAAGTGAAGAAGGATTTTTATCTGTATTACCCGAAAAACGATACTGCTAAAGCGGTTGTAACTACTACCACTGTTCCGCCAACCAATACAGCAGTGGTAACAAAGTTAACTAACGAAACTCCAACGGTTGCTGTGGTGGTTGCAAATGAGCCTTGTTCAACAAGTAATCTCCCGGATCTTGCACCCATAAAAGGAAGATCTTTAAATGATCCTTCTGTTTATCAACAAATGCTTCAATTAGCCGGAGTGTATTGCGCCAGTGGTATGGTATTCAAAGTTCAAATAGGCGCTTACCGCAAACCGCAAAATTTTAAATATAAAAATTTACAAGAGTTTGGAAAGGCCGAAGTAACGGATGGTTCTGACGGAATTACACGATTTACTCAACAACAATTCACTACCATTAATAAAGCTGAAGTGTTGCGACAAAAAGCTATTGGTAAAGGACAAAAAGACGCTTGGATAGTTGCGTTTGTAAATGGTAAGCGTTATACACTTGAAGAATTGATCAATCTTGATTTCTTAAGTAAGAGCGTTAATTAAATTTCTAGCCACAAAGCTACTAAGCCACAAAGTAAATTTACTAATTAAGCTAAAGATATTTTTTTAGCAACTCATCAACTTTCTTAGAAACAACAGCGTCTACAACTAACTCCGGTGCATGATGAGGTTTTTTACGCGCGTCAATTATCATGGGCCCACTGCATCCCCAATGTTTGTGTTCGTTAAAGTCATCCACACCATACACATCGTGCGATGGATTTGAGCGCGTATACGTGATCCATAAATAATCCTTCAGTACATCACTTCCAAACTCAAACGCGTCGTGTAAAACAATTTGTACAATGCCTGCAAGTTCCGAAACTGTTTTAATATCCTTGCACAAGTCTGCTATTTCCTGTTTTGCTTTCTTATAGTTAGTAAATGCATCAAAACTCATCATTACCACACCGGGGATAATAAGTTTAGCATTCTTTAATTGCGCGGGCACAGAAGTAGCCAAAGTTCTTAATTTATCGCCGTAAGCGGCCAATACTAATTTACTGCCTTCGTTAATTCCATCGCCGCTATAATCTAAAGTATCAATACTTGTTTTGGTGTAAAAATGAAGATCACGCCTTAAATCAATACGCGCGAAAATATGAGTTAAGAATTTTTCAATATCATGGCAATTAAGATCATCGCCCGCACTCATAAATAAAAATTTTGCTAAACTTAATTGCCCCGTTCCTAAAATTCGGTTGGCTTGCGTTAATAGTTCGGCAGGCCGTTTACTTTGCAAATAAGGCGTATAACGTTCGCTACCTACTGCCAATAATAAAGGATGAACTCCTGCAGCATCAACCGCGTGAATTTCTTTTACTCCCGGAATTTCTTTTGGAATTGCACTTCCACTTAATTCGTGTATTAATGCACCAAAGGCCGTGTCTTCTTGCGGAGGCCTTCCAACAACCGTAAATGCCCAAATAGCATTTTCTTTTGCGTACACTTTGTGAACGCGCATCAAAGGGAAATCGTGCGTTAAACTGTAATAGCCCAAATGATCGCCAAAAGGACCTTCCGGTTTATTTTCATTCGGATGAACTTCTCCAGTAATTACAAAATCAGCATCTAATGAAATACAAAAACCATCTTCGTAGGCATAACGAAATCTTTTTCCGCCTAATGCACCCGCAAAAGTTAATTCACTAATTCCTTCGGGTAAAGGCATAACCGCTGCAAGCGAATGTGAGGGCGGACCACCAACAAAAATACTCACCTTTAAAGGCGTGCCCGCTTTATTGCTTTTTGTTTGATGCACACCAATTCCCCTATGCAATTGATAATGCAAACCAATTTCTTTATTTAATTCGTAATTATTTCCGCTGAGTTGAATCCGATACATCCCTAAATTAGAATCCATCACTCCAGGCTTATCAATATCTTCACTGTACACCTGCGGAAGAGTTACAAAAGCTCCGCCATCTTTTGGCCAGTGTTTTATCAATGGAAGATCTTCAATTTTTATTTCTTTAAATCCTGCCGACGAAAATGAGGCTTTTTTTGGTAAGGCCTTTAACCCTGCAAGACCGGTAGATAAATATTTGAAAGGACTTTTTAATGCTTTCATTGGGTCATTGCGCAACTTCACTAATTCCTGCATCACTTCAAATCTATCTCTAAACATAAATTTGCTGCGCTCTAAGGTGCCAAATAAATTACTTACCGCTTGATATTTGCTGCCTTTTACTTTTTCAAATAACACCGCTTTTCCTTTGGCCTCAAACACTTTTAAATGGATGGTCGACATTTCAAGATTTGGGTCAACTTCCTCTTTAATGCGAATTAAATGCCCATTTTTTTCTAAATCATTAATGCAGTCTTGTAAAGAGGAATATCCCATAGTGTAAAGGTAGGTTTTATTTTTATTATTTGGGCGTGCCGGCGATGCTCACCCCATACGCGCTGGAAGTTCGCCAGCCGTCGGGCTTTTCGTTCGCCGCGGCGAACAATCTTTTTGCTGAAAAAGCAAAAAGGATTTCCACTACAATCCCTCACGTGGCTTTCGGGAAGTAAAACCCCAGCGAGACGGTATTTTAATTTTTTCCGCGAAGCAAAATGTTCCGCGCAATCCGAACATCCTAACCTCAAGTTCGACGGGATATTTTGTCCCGAAGAAAAATAGTACAAAAGCCATAGCACCTAAGGTGCGTCTCTGTGTCCTCTTGCACAGTTGATCGGTTCTAGCTCTGCGTTCTATGAGGTTTCTGCCTCTAAAAACCTATCTTTGCTAAATGAATCGCTACTTCATCATCTACAAACCCTATAAAATGGTTTCGCAATTCATTAGTCCCGATAATGTGAATTTGTTAGGCGATCTGAATTTTAATTTCCCAGAAGGAACGCACGCTATTGGACGATTAGACAATAATTCTGAAGGCCTTTTAATTTTAACCACCAATAAAAAAGTAACACGTTTGCTTTTTCAATCCGAGATCCCGCATTTAAGAACGTATCTGGTTCAAGTAGAAAAAGTGGTGAGTCTCGAAACACTCAATAAATTACGAAACGGAATTTCTATTCGAATTACAGGCGATGAATATTATACAACTGCTAATTGCGATGTTGATATTGTAAGCCGACCTGATAATTTACCTCCGCGTGACCACGAATTTAGAGCAGATCTTCCTCAAACTTGGTTGCGAATGACATTAACCGAAGGTAAATTCCATCAAATTCGTAAAATGGTATCTTCGGTTTATCACGATTGCAAGCGCTTGATCCGTATTTCAATTGAGGGACTTGAACTCAATGATATGCAGCCCGGTGAAGTGCGCGAAATCGAAGAAGAAAATTTTTTCCGCCTGCTTAAAATAGATTGGAAGCAGGATGCATGATTTCAAGATGTAAGACCTACGGGTGCTAGGCGTCAATGGTCTTACGTCTTGTTGTCCTGTCTCCTGCTTCCTGCCTAAAACAAAATCTTCAAAAAATTGTTGGGTTCTTACATTTTCTGTTGATAAATCACGCTTCCGTCCTAAGCGCATAAGGGTATATTTGTTCACAAAGATATACTATGAGCGACGTAAAACTATTTTTTAAAATTGCCGACGAATTAAAGATCACCTCACAACAGGTGAATGCTACTGTAAAATTATTAGATGAAGGAGGTACTGTTCCTTTTATTTCGCGTTACCGTAAAGAGGCAACCGGAAGTTTGGATGAGGTTCAGATCATGAGTATTAAAACCGAGATCGAACGCTTACGACAGTTAGAAGTAAGAAGAGAAAGTATTTTAAAGTCTATTGAGTCGCAAGGAAAACTTACCGAAGAATTAAAAGATAAAATTTTGGAAGCCGAAACTCTTTCAAAATTGGAAGATCTTTATTTGCCTTACAAACCAAAACGCCGTACCAGAGCAACTATTGCCAAAGAAAAAGGCTTAGAACCATTGGCGCTTTTTATTTTAGAACAAAAAAATCAAAATGCATTTGATGAGGCTTTAAAATTTGTGAACGCCGAAAAGGAAGTAGAAAATCCTGAGGAAGCTTTGCATGGTGCCCGTGATATTATTTCGGAGATCATGACCGAGGATGCTGTAATTCGTGAAGCTATTCGCGAGCAATTCAAAAAAACGGCCATCATAAAAAGTAAAGTTATTAAGGGCAAAGAAGATGCAGCCCAAAAATTTGAAGATTATTTTGAATGGGAAGAAGCCTTAGCTTCTTGTCCTAGCCATCGTATGTTAGCCATGCGCAGAGGAGAGAAGGAGGATTTTTTAATTATTGATATTGTTATTGATGAAGAGAGTGCGCGCAATACCATCGAGAAAAAAATGATCACCTCGCGCGGCGAATGTGCCGAGCAAATTAAAGAAGCTATAGTTGATGGCTACAAACGTTTATTAGCACCAAGCATTGAAGCAGAAACCCGTTTGTTTACCAAACAACAAGCGGATGAAAAAGCCATACAAGTTTTTGCAGATAATTTACGCGAACTACTTTTGTCTTCACCCTTAGGGCAAAAAGCTATTTTGGCACTCGATCCCGGTTTTAGGAGCGGATGTAAAATGGTTGCATTAAATGCCCAAGGAAAATTATTGGAAGAAACGGTTATTTATCCGCACGAACCGCAACGCAAAGTTACTGAAGCAGAAAATTTGGTATTGGCTTTTTGTGCCAAACATAATTTAGAAGCTATAGCAATTGGCAACGGAACGGCATCGCGCGAAACCGAACAATTTATTAGGAATATTGATGTGCTTCCAAAAACTATTCCTGTTATCATGGTAAATGAAGCAGGAGCATCGGTGTATTCAGCATCCGACGTTGCTCGCGAAGAATTTCCAAATTATGACCTCACAGTGCGTGGCGCTGTTTCTATTGGAAGACGTTTAACCGATCCATTGGCCGAATTGGTAAAAATAGATCCAAAAGCAATTGGCGTTGGGCAATACCAACACGATGTGGATCAAATTTTATTAAAAGACAAATTAGATGATGTAGTTGGAAGTTGTGTAAATGGAGTAGGAGTGGAGTTGAACACAGCGTCGAAGCAGTTATTGGCGTATGTTTCAGGAATTGGTCCTACGCTTGCGCAAAATATTGTTGAGTACCGAAACGAACACGGCGCATTTAAATCGCGCAAAGAAATTATGAAGGTTCCGCGCATGGGCGATAAAGTATTTGAGCAATGCGCAGGATTTTTACGCATCCGCGATGGTGTTCACCCCTTAGATAAAAGTTCGGTGCATCCCGAAAGCTACCATATTGTAGAAAAAATGGCGAGTGATCTAAATTGTGGTATTGATGATTTGATAAAAGAAAAGGATCTTCGCAAAAAAATTCAATTAACCGCTTACGTAACCGAAACGGTTGGTTTGCCAACCCTAAAAGATATTGTTAACGAACTAGAAAAACCGGGCCGCGATCCTCGTAAGAGTTTCGAGATCTTTAGTTTTGATGAAAGCGTTCACGAAATTGATGATCTGCGAGAAGGTATGCGCTTGCCGGGTATTGTAACCAACGTTACAAACTTTGGAGCGTTTGTAGATGTGGGCGTTCATCAAGATGGATTGGTACACATTTCACAATTGAGCGATACTTTTGTGGATGACCCAAATAAAATTGTAAAGGTTGGACAGCACGTGTGGGTAAATGTTTCGGAGGTTGATGTAAAACGTAAACGCATTGCACTTTCAATGAAAGGTGAAGGAAACGTAACAGCTGCTAAAGCTAAAGAAGCAAAAAAAGAAGAGGCTTCCTACGACCCTAGTGATATGAAATCGGCTTTAGCGGCACTTAAGGGGAAGTTTGGAAAATAGTGTTTAAACATCACCTAAACCGCGTCCCCCTGAGTTGAGTCGACGGGTAATTAATATTTTCGTACATTAGACATAAGAAATTATGTCCGAATACGGCCTCATAGGAAAAAACCTTTCACATTCTTTTTCGAAAGCATATTTCGAAAAAAAATTCAAGGAATTGGGTTTAGATTATTTAGAATACACCAATTTTGAATTAGAAAATATTGAAGACATTAAACAAGTATTGGCGCGCAATCCTGAGCTCAGAGGTTTTAATGTTACTATTCCTTACAAAGAAAACATCATTCCTTTTTTGGATGAGCTTAGTCCCGAAGCGCGAGGCATTGCTGCAGTAAATTGCGTAAAGATCACCAACGGGAAATTAATTGGGTATAATACCGATGCCTATGGTTTTGCAAGTAGCATAAAACCATTTTTAGAACCGCAGCACAGCCGTGCATTAATTTTAGGAACAGGCGGTTCTTCTAAAGCGGTGGTGTTTGTATTAAAGCAATTGAATGTAGAAGTGTTTTTTGCAAGTACCAGTAAAAAACGTCAAGGCACATTTCCTTACGAAGCATTGAACGAACGTTTATTTAATGCTTGTAAATTCATCATCAACACAACTCCGGTAGGCATGTTTCCCAATATAAACGAGTGTCCAAGTATTCCTTACGAATGTTTTTCTCCGCAGCATTTGGTATACGATCTTATTTATAATCCTGAAGAAACTTTATTTTTGCAAAAAGCAAAAGCCCAAGGGGCAACTATTATTAATGGTTTAAGCATGTTGCATTTGCAGGCTGAGAAGAGTTGGGAGATCTGGAATTTTTAGAAGGTGGTGGTTGACACTTACACGGCGTTATCGGTGGTGTTGATTTTTTTGCTTCCCTCATCCCCTCCTGATCGCCCTTTGATTTTAAAAAGCTTTGGTTTTCTTTCCAAAACGATTATTATTTGATCATTTTTCTTTACAAAGGAAAATATGGCAGGGCCAATTAATAATATATAGGGTATTATATGCCACAAAATTGGAGTAAGCCAAAATCCAATAAAACTATAGATCAAAACTTTTTCTGAATTATTTGGTTGATAGATAACATTTACTTTTTCACCAATGGTTGCCGACATATTTGTTTCTCCTTGAAATGTGATGGTGTATTGGTCAGAATTAAATGTTACAACGGGTGCGCTATAAGTTCCTCCAAAACGTCGTGAACCAGTAGCCCAGGTTTTGATTTTAATTACTTCTCCTGTTGTTGTCTTGCCTTCTATTAAATAATCAATTCTAAACATTAAGATGCTCAAAAAAACGACCACAAGACTTATAAGGAATAAGTGTTTCCTAGTCAGTTTTAATTTCATAGAATACAAGGCACAA
>JAWXAS010000102.1:0-2605 GCA_034439635.1 Bacteroidota bacterium
CTCAAAATGTGTTAAGATGTTGCGGATTGACACTGCTTATCGTGTATTTTTGTAAATCTTCTGCAAAGGTAACACAGGAAATACAGAAGTAGTTTATTTGGGAACTATAGATCTTTGACCTAAGCCTTACACCCCTAGTGGTACTAGAATTTGAACTGGTTAAATTTTTCTTAAAAAAATATCTAAACTAATTTTTAAGCTGGTTTAAATTCTCGTATTGTTTATAAACAAAATAGGATTGCTAATTATACCGTAATTTTTTTTGGGAACAATAAAAATAACCATTACACAAACAAACGAGAATTGTGTCTTAAATGCATATGAGAAGGATTTATTGAAAATTGAATATCCGGGAAGTGAGCCATACTATATGGATGCAGCGGTGTAATTCATATCTTTAATGAAAAGATTAAAACCTACGTAGGGCATTCTTCCACAAAAAATCAATCTCATCCAGATCTTCAAGAGTGAGTTTATAGGCAAGGTCTTCGGGGATTGAATAGTCGGGAGGGTTATTTTTGAAATAAATGGCAATCTCCAATACCCGCGCTTCGCCCATATCTAATCTACCTTCTGCAACTTTGTTCACCAATAAATTTGCAAAGACTAGCTTAAAATGGGTAATCAAGCTAATAAAATCTTGTTCACTCATTTTTTTTATTCATTTTATATCCGTTTTCAGAAGTTGGCTTAGGTTTTTTGTGTTGTCAATCAGAGTGGTAGCTGCCAAATTCATTGCATCTTCAAAAGGGATATTGGTTTTAATTACAATGGTTTTTTTGTTATCGGTTTTTTTTTAACTGGACACTTGATTTTTGTTTTATTGTCTGTTTTTCCACAAATAAGCAAAGGAGCGCTTACCATAATTCTTGCAAGCAACTAATTTTACCAATACGTTATTGGTTGTTGCTTACTAACCAAAAATCCCATTCGGTTGTAGTTCGCTTTTCAGAACGAACCCTACGGAAAACATCGGCACACGATTTTGCTTTAACTAAACGCCTCCGAATTGAAGGGGGGTTATGCGTTATAAAAATACAAAACATTTTTATTACTTTTGAACATCGCCTCCGGTGGAGGGATAAACTTTATTGGCGTAATTAATCTGGTATCTAGACGACTGATTTAATACTAAAACGGAATGGGGCGGCTTAACGCTTTAATGTGTGCGTTTCTATGAGTTTTGGCGCTTTACTCAGCATAGATACAGTGAAAGTAATGCTTCACGCCGATTTATTTTTTAAAACGCTACTTGGTAGAAGCGACTGGTGCAATTAGTTCATTATGCGAATCTTTAAAACAATTATTGGATGCGCCCTATTAATCACAGGTGCAATGGCATTCTACTATTATTTAAATCACCCAGAAGAAAGGCTTGTTAAGTCTGTGTGTTGGGTTGTTATGCTATATGGCGGTTTGATTATATATGCAAATACAAAACAAAAGAGACGTTGGGATACTAAAAGGGATTGGAAAATACTAAGTGCGGTAATTTCATTCATTTTTTTTATTGTATTGATTATAACGGGGAGAGAACCGGTAACAATTGGCTTGTCATTATTGGTATTAATGATTGGATATGATGATTTAAGAAAAAGCATATCTACAAGAGGACAAAAAACTTTAAATATAGACGATATGACTGATGAAGAAATCAAATTAAAATGTTCCAAATTCCGGATGGGATTGGACAAATTATTAATTGGTAAAATAGACTCAGGCGAACTTAACCTTTACGAAGAGCAAATCGTTGCGATGGAATGTGTCTATGTAGAAATTGATGGAGCACTTGGTTACCAAATAAGTGATAAACAGGTTATCCCATTGCTTACAGATGAAATTTTAAAAGAGATTAGGACTCTTTGGGAGCGGTCTTAACTAGCATGTAAGCCTATTAGATTCAATTGTTCATTAATGCAAGAAAAATTTCATCCCCAGCGCAAGAGTGTCCTGCAAACAGCATCCTAACTGAAATAAATTAGACATTCTACGCAATTTTTAAATGTTTTCATTATGTAGTAGCTTTATTCTGTGGCTAAAGAATTGATTGTAACTATATTGGAGAAGGAAATCTTGCTTTATTTGTTTCACCATAAGACTTATGGCGTACTTATAAATTTGACCGAACTCGAAAATCATTTTTCCTATGTGGATAGCATACAGATTTTGAAAGCGCTTGCAAACCTGCAAAATCAAAAGCATATAGATATGCTCCGCAATTACGATATAACAATTGAGAAGTTTGGAATAGAATATATTGAGGATCATTTTATAGAGGACTTAAACTTTTCAAAGAAGCTTCCAATCGGAAACCTAATTAATAATACTCCAAAGAATAAACAGAGTGTTATTAAAGAGGCTACAATGTGGTTGGTTTCAACACAAAATATTAAAACAATAATCTTAGAAGTAATAGTTGGAATTATTTTAATTGTGATTAGTCGATGTTAAATATTTGTAATTGCGTGTTTTAGTCTAATTTTGGGTCAGGGATGTATAGTTCCCTTTTATTTAAAGCAGTAAAAATTAAAATTTAGACAAACTTAAATAATTGACCTTAAAAGAAAATATCAGCCTTGCATTGCGTGCCATTCAGGCAAATCGC
>JAWXAS010000103.1:0-69813 GCA_034439635.1 Bacteroidota bacterium
AGCATTACGGTTTAATTTACACTTAAAAACATCTGCCGCTTTTTTAATCCTTTTTTACTTTTTTCGGTAGATTTTTATCGCACTATTTTTAAACAAACTTAATAATAACAAGGCTTACAGAGTTTTTGAGGGGCGACTAGTTATAGAGGCAGGAACCACAGAGACCTTCGGTCTAACGGAGTTTTGCACAGAGAACGCTGAGTTTTTATAACTAAATGGTGGTTCTCAGTAACCTCTATGCCAACCTCAATGAAGCACTTTAGGGCGCCATGTGGTTTCTGAGCCTACTTAACCTTTCAAAGTAGATTTCTTAAAACCTCATCAAACTCCTCACCTGTTTTTATTAATACAGATTGAAGTCCTACTTTTTTTGCACCTTCTACATGATGTATAGAATCATCTATAAAAAGAGTTTCAGTCGGATCTAAATGATTTTGCTTTAATACCAATTCAAAAATTTCTTTATCGGGCTTCCGCATATTTACTCTACAAGAGAAATATACTTTTTCGAAGAATTGATCTAGATCACGCATTCCGTAACTTTGATGCAATGCGTTATGAAATTCGCGAATATGTGTTTCGTTAGTATTACTCAACAAAAATGTACGGTGCGTTTTTTTATGCTTGCTTAAAGCTTCCAATCTATGCTTTGGGAAATCAAGCAACATAGCATTCCAAGCTTTTTCAAGGTCGTGCAAAGGTTTTTTAAGATCGAATTGGTTTTTTATACTATTAAAAAAGTAATTTTCGGTTATCAACCCCTTGTCGAACTGATCGAACAAGTTGGTTTGCGAAAACTGACTATAAATATTCTCAAAATCATTTATCCCCAGATCAACATAGGCTTTTATGGTTGCCGTTGTATCCAAATTAAGGATGACACCACCCAGGTCGAAAATAATATTTTTAATTTTTTTTATTGCCATTACATTTCCCACCATTTAACTTTAATTCCAACAAATACTCCACTCTCTCTAATTTCCAATGGATACGTTTTCAATGCAAAACTACTACCAGCCGTTGCTTTGCCGGTTTTTAGATCGAACTTATAACGATGTACCGGACAAACTATTTCTCCATCCTCGGTACAAAAACCTTGCTGCAAAGAAGCGCCATTGTGCGGGCATTTTTCTTGAACCGCATAAAATGTATCCTTCCCTTTTGCAATACAAACACGCTCTCCCTTTAATACAAATACTTCTGTTTTATGTGTTAAAACATTGTTCGCCAAGGCCTCAAAGCTATCATATATTTTTAGCCAATGATACATTGTCACAAATTTAGCAAAATAAGCCTACTTTGGAGTTTGCCAATAAAGCGCTTATTCGTATTTTTAGCTCTTATGTCGGTAAAAAGATTTCTACTTTTTCTATTCATCATTAGCCTTCATTCGCTTTACAGCCAAGAGTATACCATTACCGGCAAGATCTATGTTGCGAGTTCTAAAGAAGCTTTGCCATTTGTGCCAGTTATTATTAAAGGAACCAAAACAGGCAACTCTAGTGATTTTGACGGAAATTTCGTGATCAAAGCCAATGTTTTGGGCGACTCCCTGATCTCTTCTTACATAGGATACAAACGTTGTGCTCGTAAAATAAACAAAAGTTTAAAAGTTCAAGAGATAAACATGCCCATGGTAGAAGATGGTGGTGTTTCGTTGGATGAAGTTGTTGTAACTATGGGCGAAAATCCTGCGCACCGCATTATTCGTAATGCCAATAAAAATAAAGAAGAGAATAATCCTGCCAATTTAAAATCCTACGAATACGAAACCTATAATAAATTAGAATTCGATCTTACACGTATCCCTAAAGAAATGCGTGAAAAAAAGATCTTCAAGCCTATTCAATTTGTGTTTGATAATGTAGATAGCACAAACAGTGGCGAAAAACCATCGCTTCCGTTCTTTATTGTAGAAAGTTTATCTGACTTCTATTATAAAAGTGATCCTGAGCGTAAAAAAGAAGTTATTAAAGCAAGTAAGATCACTGGTTTGGAAAATGCTAGTGTATCACAGGTTTTAGGTGATATGTACCAAAAGATCAACGTGTATAATAATAACGTTATTGCTTTCAACAAACAAATTCCTAGTCCTATTGGCGAAAACGCTTTGTTCTATTATAAATTCTATATGGTGGATAGTTTGTTTCAAGACAATCATTATGTATACCATATCCGATTTAAACCTAAACGCGTGCAAGAATTATCATTTGCCGGAAATATTTGGATAGCAGATACAACATGGGGGATCAAACGTTTGGAAATGAGTTTACCAAAGGACGCTAACTTAAATTTCATCAACACCGCCGCTGTGATTCAGGAATATGTTTATACCGATAGCACATGGATCATGAAAAAAGACAGGTTAGTGCTCGATTTCGCTCCAACAAAAAATTCTATTGGTTTTTACGGGCGCAAAACAACATCGTACCGCAACATTGTTATTGATAAACCAAAAGATAATAAGTTCTACGAATTCAGCGATGCCATTGCCATTCAAGATAGCGCCACCAAACGCAGTGATGAATTTTGGGCCAACAATCGGCATGATAGTTTATCGGTGCGAGAATTGAAGATCTTTAAAATGATCGATACCATTCAATCATTACCAGTGTATAAAACCTGGGTTGATATTTTTTATGTGGCAGTTGCAGGATACAAAAAGTTCAATAATTTCGAGATCGGACCATATACAAACCTTATTTCGTATAATAAATTGGAAGGCTTGCGTTTACGATTTGGTGGCCGAACAAGTGATCTGTTCAGTAAATGGTATGAACTAGCAGGATATGTTGCTTACGGCTTAAAAGATGAGAAATGGAAATATTCTTTAGGGTTTAAATCCTTCGTCACCAAAAAACCATCGCGACAACTTATAGGGATGCGTTACAAAAGTGATAATGAAATTTTAGGACAAAGCACCAATGGTTATACACAAGACAACGTTTTGGCATCTCTATTCAGATCATCACCACTTACAAGTTTAACTCGCGTGAATTTTGCCGAAGCATGGTACGAGCGCGAATGGTTCCAAGGATTGATTACACGTGTTACTCTTGTTGGAAGACAATTTATCCCAATAGGCAGCCAAGTTTATTTGGGCTATCAACGCGATGGCTCTATAGGCAATGTAGAAAGCATACATAATACTGAAGCTCGGTTTAATGTGCGATTTGCATGGAAAGAAAAATATGTTGGCGAGGGCTTTACCCGACTATCTATAGGAACAACCTGGCCAGTGATCCAATTGAACTATTCAAAAAGTTTACGTGATGCATTTAAAGGCGAATACGATTATCATAAGCTCTCTTTGCGTGTTACCGACCGTGTTCGTATAACACCCATCATTGGTTATACCGATTTTTCATTAGAGGGCGGTAAGATATTTGGTACAGTTCCATATCCCTTAATGGAATTACATGGCGGAAATGAAACATTGATATACGACGAGCAAGCTTATAACATGATGCGTTATTACGAATTTGCAAGCGACCAGTTTGTGGCTGTTGGCATTTATCATCACTTTGATGGTTTATTTTTTAATAAATTTCCATTACTCCGTAAAGCAAAACTAAGAGAAGTAATTACTATCAAAGGCGTATATGGAAGCGTGGAAAAAAAGAATGAAAATGCACTCATTTTCCCATACACCCTTAAAACCCTTGATAAAAAGCCTTATGTGGAGGCAAGCGCAGGTGTAGAGAATATTTTAAAAGTGTTTAGGATAGACGCTTTATGGCGTTTAACCTATAGAGACACAAGAGCTATTAATAATTTTGGGATAAAATTCACCTTCCAGTTCACGCTATAAGGATTAACATATTTTATTTAATGCGCATGCTAATTTTTACGAAGTTTATACAATGATCCTACGCTCAGAGAATCTGGTTAAAAAATATAGAAACAGAACTGTTGCCAACAACGTAAGCGTACAAGTTGAGCAAGGAGAGATTGTTGGTTTACTTGGACCAAACGGTGCCGGAAAAACTACTTCTTTTTACATGATCGTGGGAATGATAAGACCAAATAGTGGTAAGATCTTTTTGAATGATTTGGACATTACTAAAGAACCTATGTACAAACGCGCTCAATTAGGCGTTGGGTATTTACCGCAAGAAGCATCTGTTTTTAGAAAACTTAGTATTGAAGATAATTTGCGGGCTGTTTTGGAAATGACCAAGCTCACCAAAAAAGAACAAGAATTAAAAGTAGAAAGTTTGTTAGATGAATTTGGCTTGCATCATGTGCGCAAAAATCTTGGCGATCAGTTAAGTGGTGGCGAACGCAGAAGAACAGAAATTGCAAGGGCTTTAGCAACAGATCCTAAATTTATTTTGTTGGACGAGCCTTTTGCGGGTGTTGACCCAATTGCCGTAGAAGATATTCAAGGCGTTGTGAAAAAATTAAAAGAAAAAAATATCGGCATTTTAATTACCGATCATAACGTGCACGAAACATTAAGTATTACCGATAGAGCTTATTTATTGTACTCAGGTAGCGTAATTAAAAGTGGAACTGCAGAAGAGCTGGCTAACGACGAACAAGTGCGTAAGGTATATTTGGGTCAGAATTTTGAATTGAGAAAGTAGAGCTCGCTTTGTTTTTCTCCAAAAAAATCACTAATTTTATAATGTGAACTACGCTAATCACATATCTATTAACTCTTCCATCCGATTTGGGAAACCTTGTGTTAACGGAACTCGAATTGCAGTTTACGACGTTCTTGGCTGGCTCGCCTCTGGCCTGTCAATCACTCAATTAATTAAAGATTATCCAGAACTAAACGACGAAAAGATACGTGCCTGCCTCGCGTTTGCTGCTGACAAGGAGCATAAATTAAAAAATGCTTCATGAAACTTCTCTTTGACCAAAACATTTCGTTTAAGGTTGCCAAGAGAATTCAAGATAACTTTCCCAACGCCCAACATGTATCTGATCTTCGTATTGAAACATACAATGATCTTGAAATATGGGATTACGCTAAAGCAAATGATTATTCAATTGTTACTTTCGACGGAGACTTTATTGATCTATCAATGTTGAAAGGATTTCCGCCGAAAATGGTTTGGTTAAAAACCGGAAATACCTCAACGGATAATTTAATAAACTTATTTAATACAAAGAGTTCCATAATAAAAGAATTTATTATAGATAAAGAATCAAGTTTTCTTGAATTAGAATAATTATGAATATCCTTTTCGCATCATCCAATAAAAATAAAATAAAAGAGGTAGCGGCTTTAATTCCAGCTCACATTAAACTACTAGGTTTAAGTGATATTCATTTTGCTCAAGACATCGCAGAAACTGCACCTACCATTGAGGGCAATGCCAAACTAAAAGCAGAATTCATTTGGAATTATATCAGTGAACATCCTTCTGAGGTAAAAATTGATGCTGTATTCGCTGATGATAGCGGTTTGGAAGTTGAAGCGCTGAATTGGGCACCGGGCGTTTATTCGGCGCGCTATGCAGGCGAACCAAAAAATGATGAAGCCAATAACAAAAAACTTTTTGAAGAACTAAAACTACAAACAAAACGCAATGCCCAATTTAAAACGGTAATTGCTTTTATAAAACCGAACATTTATAAAGAGTTTGAAGGTATTATGAAAGGAACTATTGCTTATGAATCCCGAGGCAAAAACGGTTTTGGCTACGATCCTCTTTTTATTCCTCAAGGATACCGCTCTACATTTGCCGAACTGGATTTTGAAACTAAAAATAGTATTTCCCATAGGGGAGTTGCGGTGAAACAGATGGTGGAGTATTTAAGTAATTAACAACTTGAAACATGAACCAAGACTGCAGGAATCATGACATGTTCTCTTACTGGATCTTGCTGTCTTGGATCCTGCATCACCTATTTAACATTCCTTCACAAAACCCCCTTCCACTTAACCCTTTTAGGCATACCACTTATAAAATTATAGGCACAAACCGCTACCAATTTCATAATTTTGAAGAGGTAAAAAATACTAACCATGACTTCAACCTTAAAAACCATTATTGCTTGCTTTACATTAATAAGCACATTTTCATTTTCGCAAATAAATAACACCATTACACCAACATCAATACTAAAATTTTCTGATAAATATTGGTCATTAGACGTATACGCTACTGTTCCATTAAAACAATGCGGTTGGGGAATGGGGGTTGGCGTTTTTGGTCCTGGTAAAAAAATAGGAATGATAAATCCTTACTTACCAATTCATTTGCGATTTGGCGGCGATTTCTATTTTGCCGAATTAGATCGCAAGCATTTAGGCACTTTACCGTTAAGCGCTCCACAACTTGGCGATGCTAAAGTTCGTTTATCACAAACCAATATTGGATTAAATGTTGCAGCACGTTTTTCAATTCCCTATTCTAAAAAATTCACGCCTTATATAGATCTTTTTGTTGGTTATCGCTATTTTGGATCGGGAATGAGCATTACACCTCTTCAAAAGCAGGAGGAATATGAAGAATCAACTTCCAATAATTTAACCAAGTCTAATCAATTTTGCTATGGCGGTGCTACAGGCGTTCTTGTCTATTTAGGGCCTTGCGTAAGGTTTAACGCCGGCTTAATGATCACTAGTTCCAACAAACTTGGCGAAATAACTGATATTGCACGCGCCCGTGTTGAAAGTGGAAACATCATTGCTCAAAAAATAAATACACCTAAAGATATGTTCATCCTTAAGGTAGGATTTACATTTATACTTGATTGCGAGGATAATCGTTACGATAACGATTGTAAATCCGGCCATTCAAAAACCTACCGCACATCATCTTCCTCTTCAACCCGAGGAACCTGGAGCGGCGGGAAAATTGGTGGCGGAACAAAATCCAACAGCGTAAAAATAAATGTAAGGCCATCTAAATAAGGTTTGTGATCTTACTTCAACATTTATCAAAAATAATTTTCATTTCCAAAGCATTAGAAGATGCTATCAACTCTGTTGCCAAAGAGATAACCTTGCCAAAAAACACCATCCTCGTAAACCACAAAGAACGTTGTCGTAATTTATTCTTTATCCAAAAAGGCTTGGTACGAGGTTATTATTACGATGAAGGAAAAGAAATAACCAATTGGTTTGCGCAGGAAGAAGAATTTGCAACATCTTTTTATTCTTTTATTACAAACGAACCATCTCCCGAAACAATCGAAGCTCTTGAAGATTGCCAGCTCATCCAAATTAGTTATACCGATCTGCAAGATCTTTACAAAAAATTTCAGGAAACCGAACGCATAGGAAGAATAATAACCGAGAACTATTATATTAAACTCGAAGAACGCTTTTTAAATATTCGATTTCGATCGGCTAAAGAACGTTACCAAAATTTAATTTCAAAGAACCCATCTCTACTCCAACGCGCTTCACTCGGGCAAATCGCTACTTATCTGGGTATCACACAAGAAACCTTAAGTCGCATTCGCGCCGAATTGTAAAAATTAGTTAAGAACTTCGCTTTTTGACATTTATCAAAAACCTCCTCATTTAACTCCGGTACTTTTGTTTCATAAACTAAAAACTATGAATCAAAAACCATCAAATGCATTTATTGGCGCCTCATGGGTGGCTTTAATTGTGGGAGTTGTCTCCTTTTGTACCGGACTTTGGAATACAGATAACATGTTTCTCAACGAAAAGGGATATTACTTTACCGTATTAATGTACGGACTTTTTTCGGCCGTATCTGTTCAAAAAGCAGTACGCGATCAAATGGAGGGAATCCCGGTAACCAATATCTATTATGGCATCAGTTGGTTCTCTACCATTCTCTCTCTTCTTTTATTGATCATAGGTTTGTGGAATGCCGAACTCGACCGCAGCGAGAAAGGATTTTACGGCATGAGTTTTACCTTAGCTCTATTTGCAGCTGTTGCCGTACAAAAAAATATTCGCGACGCTGCAATTATTGATCGCGAAAATGCCAAAGCCACCGCACATACCGAATCGATACACAATGATCAGCAATAAATTAAAAGCCTATATTCTACTAGGCATAAGCATGGCCGCATTTTTGGCCATGCTTTTTTCCGGGGCTGTAAATCAAGATGCGCATTACCATTTTTTTGCCGATGACAGATTGATGTACGCTATACCAAATTTTTGGAATGTTATATCTAATTTTCCCTTCATCATTATAGGTTTGATAGGTGTTACTAGCGTAACAAACAGCAGATCCGACAATGCCTTTAAGGAATTAAACTTAGCTCGTTATGTTTTTTTTATAGGAATAGTCTTTACAGGTATTGGGTCTGCTTATTACCACTGGCATCCTACAAACCAAACCTTGGTGTGGGATAGGTTACCAATGACCATTTCTTTTATGGCATTTTTCTCCGCATTAATTGGAGATACCATTTCTCTTAAAGCAGGTAAGCAAATTTTATGGCCAATGATATTAATTGGGCTCATGAGTATTATGTATTGGACAGCTTTAGGAGATTTACGCCTTTATGTATTGGTTCAGTTTTTACCGGTGATATTAACACCTATTATTCTTTTGCTATATAGGTCGCAAAGCAATAGCGCTAAGTATTTTTGGATGATGATACTATTTTACGCCTTTGCCAAAGTGTTTGAAAGCTGCGATCATCAAACATATTATGCTTGCGGCATAAGCGGACATAGCATTAAACATTTGTTTGCGACTTTGGCACCTGTGAGTTTTCTGATGGCCTTTAGGAATTTATGATTTTCTATTTGGCCGCTACCCTCCTTCGTCTGCGGAAGTACCCACCTCAGGGAGTCGGGCTTTTCCTTCGCCGCGGCGAACAATCTTTTTGCCAAAGTAAAAAAATAGAACTGGTAAGCAAAAAAGATTTCCGCTACAATCCCTAACCCAGAGCCGGTAAAAAAGGCAGCCTGTATGATTGCAAATGCTTTCTAAACAAAACGTAAAGGCAATTACTGTAAACTGCAACTGCTAATTCAATACTAAAGGATCGCTTTCGGCAATACCTTCCCTTTCCATGTTTTCCTTTGCTTATCTCCTGCAAATGAATCAGGGTTAAATTTAAGAGTGGTTTCCCAAGCGTTCGCGGGTTTAAATTCCTCTTCCATTTCTTTTAGAACATTTGCAGCTATTTTTTTATTGCGCACAATAGTTACACATTCGGTATTATAATATGCGCTGCGGGGATCCAAATTAAATGTTCCTACCACCGTAGTTTCTCCATCAATCACCATTGATTTTGCGTGCAAACCAAAAATGGGCTTGAACTTTAATTCTTTTTGCAAAGCGCCTGTCATCATTTTGTAACGGCAAGCGGCATCGGGCTTAAATTCAAAAATTCGAATGCCTGTTTTTAAAAGTTCTGCTCTACACTCTTGGTAAGCGCCAAAAGCTTCCATATTATCTGTTGAGCAAAGACTATTAGTAAGAATGCGAACCTTTACACCGCGTTTTACCGCACTACGCATTAAAGACTGCCCTACTTTTGTTGTAATTAAATAAGGAGATTGAATGTCGATGCTTTTTTTTGCGCTCATTAATAATTTCATAAGCGTATCGGTGGTTATTCCACCAGACCCTAAATTCTCTCTGTTTTTTCCGGGAGCATCCGATACAAAACTTACAATATCCATCCATACCAGATCGCCCGACTCTTGAATATTTTTAAAGGCTACTGGCAAATTTTGAATTCGCTCGCGTACTTGCGGCCAAAAATTTTCAGGGTTACAGGCGTATTGATGCAAACGATCGTAACGCGAAGGATTGGTAAGATTAATATCCTCTTCTTTTACCAAATTACTTACAGGTACACTTAAAGTATCTTTCCAAAACTGTTCAAAGGATGAAGAAACATTTCGAATACCTTTTCCAAGCAACATAATATCTCTATCTCTAAAATTATAATCATGGTCATAATCAAAATACTCATCGGCAATATTTCTTCCACCGGTAATTACCACTTTACCATCTACAGTAAAGGTTTTGTTATGCATCCGTTGATTAAAACCTTTAAAATCGTTTTTTAGTTTGGTGAGTTTTTGCAAAATACTTTTTCCAAGGTTAGCTCCCGGATTATAAATTCTAATATCTATATTTTCATGCGAATCCATGGTTAAAATATCATGAATTCCGGCTTCCACCATAATATCATCCACCAAAATTCGCACTTTTACGCCTCTATCGGCTGCACGCACCAAATAATCGCAAGCGATCAACCCAACATTATCGGTAGAGAAAATGAAATACTGTATATCAATTGTTTTTTCGGCGTATTCGCTTAACCAAGCACGGGCTATCATGGCACTACCTCCATCTTCTAAAACATATACACCCGTTTTAGTAGTCATCGAATCCTTTAAAGGCTCTAGTTCTTTTGAAAGAGACGTTGAACTATCCCTATGGATACTTCTACAAAAATCGAATTTTTGTTCAAGTATGGTGTCTACCTTTTCATCAGAACATGAAACTAGGATAATTAAACTCAAAAAAAGTATTTCCTTAATATTCTTCATCATATAATTTATCTAGGAATTAGTGAATAACCCAAGCTCAACAAAGCAAATGCGCCGCTTTGGTTAAAATTACTGAAACCAATTGAGCCATTCTTCATTTTCCAGGGCGTTTTTGAAACATCGTATTCATACTCAAAAATTGCCGAAAGTGATATTCTTCTTGAAAGCCAAAATTTTGGTTGAACACTTAGTTTTGGCGAAAAGAATGTGTTTTTATATTTACCAGCACTGCATTCTATTTTTGTACTTCCAGCATTAAATCCAGTATAAATAAAAACATTAAATCGACTGCTTCTTCTCATTAACTTTCTACCTAAACCAAAATTGTACGAAAAACCAGAGATCTTTGAATCAAGACTATCGTTTGGTGTCAGCGCCCTTTTTATATTCCCTATAAGGTACATTTGAACAAGGATATAACCTCTGGGGTTATAATGAATAGCATAATCTGAAAAGCCAAAGCCAACAGTTTTAGGAGGCATGTTCACATCAAACTTATCAAGTCGGTTGAGGCCCTTATCAAAAGGCTTATCATAGCCTCTTTGGCCATATAATACGTCAAAATTTAAGCGACTTGCATAGTGCCTTTTTTGAGGAACCGTATCTGTATTTTCTACAGCGCCTTCCTTTTTGATCTTTATCTTATCTTGTGCTTCGAGGTCAATTGGAATACAAAGAAGACAGATGTAAAAAACTTTAAAGGTCAAGTTATTAGACATAAGGTAAATGTAATAAATTAATCAAAACCTCCGCCATCCTTGCCTATGGCCCAAATTGAGGGCCCAAAAGGCAACCTTGGCGTTCGATTTAGCGTAAACAATGTAAAGAGTGCTTCCCAATTATTTAATTAACCTTTTGGTTTAGGTAATTTAATATAAGTAATTCTTTAAATATTTAATTTTACAGAAGAGAAGGATGCTAAATTATCCGGGCCGGAAAGGAGAATAAAAACATGGTACTTGTAAACATTTTAAAAAAATTGAAAACACTATTTAAACTACGCCTGAAGATAGGAGTCAACAAATTTCATTTTGATGCTCAGAAACAACGCCCTATTTTAAACAGGTTCTTCATTTGGTATAAAAAAGCTTAGTTATAGGCCCCCTATAGGTTTTGGCATATAATAAAAGATAAAGGCAGCTAAGGCTGCCTTTTTAGTTTTAAGGGATTACCTGATCTATTTCACGCACATTATCACCCCATCCAAATAACACAAGGAATTTATCCATCTACATTTTTTTGTCACTTAATGCCGTAACAATAGCTGAAGAAAAGAATTAGCGATAGTTAAGAATTTTTTGTTTAACTTTGCCGATAAACAGTTAAACAGTATTAATTTATAGTTATCGCGTAACCATTTCATGCTGCATAGAATTCATAAAAAGCAATGGATCAAAAACAATATCATTGAACTATGGGAGTTTATAAATAACCCACAGAATAATGTTTTTAGTATACCTGCCTTAATGAGATTTAAGGCAGTTAGCGAGTTGAAGAACAAAAAAATATGATAACTTCCTGGGTATAGAAATACTAAATTATTTACTTTTAAAAAACTAACACTGTGAATTCATACCAAATATCCGATCTTGAAAGACTAAGTGGAATTAAAGCACATACCATTCGTATTTGGGAAAAGCGCTACAATTTGATAGAACCCCACCGTACTTCTACCAACATAAGATACTATGATGATGCACAGGCGCGAAAACTTCTTAAAGTTTCTACATTATTAGCACAAGGTATAAAGATCTCGAAGATTTCTAAACTCTCTGAAAAGGAAATTAACTTTAGAATACAGGAGTTACAAAATGTTGTTAGCGAAGATGCCATATGCACAGGTTTTATAAACGAACTTATCTCAACAATGCTTTCGTTTGATGAGATTGGTTTTGATAAAACATTCTCATCAGCCGTTATCCGTTTTGGAATGCACGAAGCTATGCTCAAAGTATTCTATCCGTTTTTACATAAAACAGGATTAATGTGGTCAACAGAAGAAGCCATGCCTGCACAAGAGCATTTTGCACTCTGTGTCATCCGACGAAAATTAATTACCGCTATTGATGGATTGCCTGCTCCTACTAAACGTTCGAAGAGCTTTGTATTATTTCTTCCCACTGAAGAGTGGCATGAAAGTGGACTTCTATTCGCGGATTATATTATTCGAACACACGGCTATAAAACCATTTACCTTGGCCAAAATGTACCTGCCAAAAATCTTATTGATGTAATTGAAAATATCAAACCAACCCACCTAATTACGTTTTATATTGCGCGCCGCGATCCCCAAAGTATTGTATCTGATTTAACACTCATTTCAAAAAAACATGCCGGCATAAACCTTATAGTGGCGGGAAGCTATCCAATGGACCAGCTTGTTAAAAAGACAAAAAAAATCACGTTCCTTTCATCCCCTTCAGAACTCTTAAAACTACTGTAAATAGCTTATTAACAAGGTTTATACACTTCCTTACTTGAACATCCTCTGTTTTTTTTAAAAGAAACAGATTTGCATATTTGATTTTTGTTTAATATTTTTGTATATAAGTTAAACGAATTAAATGTTCAAAATAAACATCATAGGAAGTGGTTTCTCGGGATTAGCTGCTGCGGCATACTTAGCTAAGAGTGGCAGTTCTGTAACTATTTTGGAAAAGAATGCCCACATTGGTGGAAGAGCCCGTGCTTTTGAAACTAATAATGGTTTTATGTTTGATATGGGCCCCAGTTGGTATTGGATGCCCGATGCCTTTGAAAGCTTCTTCAACAGCTTTGGAAAATCAACTAGTGATTATTACGAACTAAAAAAACTCGATCCCGGTTTTCAGGTGTTCTTCGGCAAAGGAGAAGTGATACAAATACCAGACAACAAAGAAGAACTTCTTGCCTTATTCGAAAGTATTGAAAAGGGAAGCGGCGATAAACTTAATACATTCTTACAAGAAGGCGAATTCAAATACCGCGTTGGAATGCAAAAACTGGCTTATAAGCCTGCCCTATCGTGGTTAGAATTTGCCAATTATGAAGTTATTAATGGGGCCATTCGCTCGCATATGTTCAGGTCGATAAAAAACTATGTAAGAAGTTTTTTTACAGATGAAAGATTGGTGGCTATCATGGAATTCCCTGTACTTTTTTTAGGAGCAAGACCAAAAAACATACCTGCGCTTTACAGTTTAATGAATTACGCGGCGTTGGAACTTGGAACATATTACCCAATGGGTGGGATGCGCAAAATAACCGAAGGCATGGAACAGCTTGCCAGGGAAATGGGTGTAGACATTATTACAAATTGCGAGGTTAGCAAGATCAACGCAACAGAAAAGTTAGTAAGCAGTGTTGAAACAACTAAAGGTACAATTTCGTGTGATGCTTTGCTAGCCACAGGAGATTATCACCATATTGAACAAAAACTACTCGACCCTCAGCACAGGAATTACAAGACGAGTTATTGGGATAAAAAAACTCTTGCTCCTTCATGTCTCATTTTTTATGTTGGAGTTTCTAAAAAAGTAAAAAAACTAATTCATCATAATTTATTTTTCGATCGTGATTTTGAAAAACATTCATTTGAGATTTACGACGAGCCCCAATGGCCAACCGAGCCATTGTTTTACGTATGCTGTCCTTCAAAAACTGATGATACAGTTGCACCTAAAGGAATGGAAAATCTCTTTATTTTAATTCCTATTGCCCCTGGTTTAACAGACACCGATGAACTAAGAGAAAGCTATTATAAAAAAGTAATGCAACGCTTAGAGAAGGAATGTGATGATTCTATAAACGATCATGTGGTTTACAAAAAGAGTTATTGTATTAACGATTTTGTTGCCGACTATCACGCCTTTAAAGGGAATGCCTATGGTTTAGCAAATACTCTATCTCAAACAGCCGTATTTAAACCTTCTATCCGCAATAAGCACCTCAAAAATCTTTTTTACGCTGGGCAACTTACTGTTCCTGGTCCGGGAGTACCTCCGGCCCTGATCTCGGGAAAGATCTCTGCCCAACAAACCATTAACTACTTAAAAAAAATCAACCATGAAGCAATTGTTTGATAACGTATCACATGCTACAAGCAAACTTACGACGCGAACATACAGCACTAGCTTTTCTCTAGGCATTCACTGCTTAAACAAAAGCATTCATGAACCCATTTACAATATTTATGGATTTGTGCGCTTTGCCGATGAGATAGTAGATTCTTTTCATGATTACAATAAGAGTTTACTGCTTAGTGAATTTAGAGAAGATACCTATAAAGCCATTGAACGTGGTATTAGTTTGAATCCCATCCTTAATAGTTTTCAAAGTGTGGTTAAACAATACAACATTGAAAAACAATTGATCGATTGCTTTTTGGATAGCATGGAAATGGACCTTACACAAAATTTTCATTCGGAAGATTCTTACAAAACCTATATTTTAGGTTCAGCTGAAGTAGTTGGTCTTATGTGTCTCCGAGTTTTTACAAACGGTGATGAAGCACTTTATCAAAAACTAAAACCCTCGGCCATGAAACTTGGCTCAGCCTTTCAAAAAATAAATTTCTTACGCGATATAAAAGACGATTATAAAACTCTAGGTCGTATTTATTTCCCTAAAGTTGATATTGCCCTATTATCGCCCAAAGAAAAAAAAGAGATTGAAAAAGATATAGAATTTGATTTTAGAGAAGCGCTTGAGGGAATTAAACAATTGCCCGGTACCTCGCGATTTGGTGTGTATGTGGCCTATGTATATTACTACACTCTATTTACAAAGATCAAAGGCATTCCATCCTATCGAATCATGATTGAACGAACGCGAATACCGAATTATCAAAAAGTAGGCTTACTTGCACGCTCATACTTTAAACACAGCCTAAGAATGTTATGAAATATATTTTAAAAATAATTATTGCAATATGCTTACCACTAAGCACAATCGCGGTTGAAACTGAAGTAGTTAAAGTGAGAAACCTTTTATATAAAGCTTCAAAAGATAAAGATGATGCCAAAACATTCTATGATCATCTTAAATCTACCCCGAACATTAGCTCCACCTTACTTTCAGGTTACAAGGGTATGGCATACATGATTAGGGCCAATTATTCATGGAATCCCTATAACAAGTTTAGTTTCTTTTTAAAAGGTAAAGATCTGTTAGATAATGCCATTGAACAAGACCCCATCAATATTGAGTTACGTTGGCTTCGCTTTTGCGTTCAAACTAATGCGCCATCTTTTTTAGGCTATAGCGGAAAAACTAAAGAAGATAAAGCCGCAGTACTTTATGGGTATCCACTTTTAAAAGATAGTGATCTAAAGGAACGCATAAAAAAATACATGAATGACCCAAAATATTGTACCCCTGAAGAGAGAAGTTCCCTATAATTCGATGTTTATTAATAACTTTAATGTATGAATTGGCTGGTAAATATAAGCGCTGTTATAATTGCCTTTATTGGAATGGAAGGTATTGCTTGGCTTGCACATAAATATATTATGCATGGTCTTTTATGGAGTTTGCACAAAGATCATCATCAACCCCATGAAGAAAGAGTATTTGAGAAGAATGATTATTTCTTTGTGATCTTTGCATTACCTGCTATCATTTGTTTTATTGTTGGTTTTGAAAATTTTACTTTATCCTTTTGGATAGGCATTGGAATAACACTATATGGAGCAGCTTATTTTTTTATTCATGACCTATTTATACATCAGCGCCTAAAAGTATTACGCAATGCAAATTCCAATTACTTTAGAGCCATAAGAAAAGCACACAAAGTGCACCATAAACATATCGTGCCGCAAAATGGCGAATGCTTTGGAATGTTATGGGCTCCAATAAAATATTTTAAGGAGATTAAAAAACATGCACAATAAGTTTACCTATTTACTTATTGATATTGCAACTATTTTGGTGCCCTTTGTATTTAGCTTTTACCATAAGATTAATTTTTACAAAACATGGAGAGCTTACTGGCCGGCCAATCTATTGGTAACTTTGATATTTATTGCGTGGGACATGCTTTACACAAAGCTTGGCGTGTGGGGCTTTAACGAGAGTTATATTTGTGGAATAAAGATCTTCAACTTGCCAATAGAAGAAGTGCTTTTTTTTATTTGTATTCCCTACGCAAGTGTGTTTACCTACCACTGCTTAAAATTATTTTTTAATTCAATTCAACTTCCAACAACTTTAATTTCAATTGTACTGAGCTCATTGCTGCTTATTACCGGCATTATTAATTTTGATAAGCTCTACACCGCTGCTACATTCATTTCAATGAGCTTATTACTTACGGTAGTTGGAATTTTACGGAAGCAAGAATGGCTAAAAAACTTTTTTCTCACTTATCTCCTAATTCTTATCCCCTTCTTTATTGTGAACGGAATTCTTACGGGTTCATGGATAGATGAACCAATTGTATGGTATAATGACAATGAAAATTTAGGCATCAGAATGCTTACCATTCCTTTTGAAGACACATTTTACGGAATGCTTTTACTCATATTGAACACTTGGCTTTATGAATACTTCTTACAAAAAAGATCATAAGCAAAGAATCCTGTTCTTTCCATTCGATCTAATGTCGCACTACCTGCGCTGTATTGAACTTGCAAAAAATTATTCCGGCAGTGAGATCCATTTCTCCAGCTCACTGATGTATAATTCCTATATTCAAAAAGCAGGTTATGAAAGATTCTCCGCAGAGGATTTTGATCCGGAAAAAGTAATGGAGTGCGCTTCAAAGTTTAATTTCTCATGGCTTAACTTCAAAGATATTGATCGCATATTTTTATCGCAGGTACAGGTAATTCAAAATTTAAAACCCGATCTGGTTATTGGCGATACCTCTCCTACTTTAAAAATGGCCGCAGAATACACGGGCGTACCTTATACTGCCTTAATGAATGGCTATATGACTAAACACTACTCAAATGTACGCGCATTATCCAAAACTCACCCGGGCCATAAACACCTTAGCAAATTACCTCCTTCTGTTTCTAATAAGGTAATAAAATTTGCTGAAACAATTTCATTTCGGATAGTACATAAACCATTTAAAAAATTGCGTCGCAAATACAACCTCAAGCGTATTAGCAATTATATCAACGAAATGGAAGGAGATGAAAATCTCATCTGCGATCATGAGTATTTATTTCCTCAAACTAATTTACCCGCCAATTACAAAATCATTGGCCCTTTAATGTACAAAACTCATAACGATGAATCAGAACTTCTTTCATTACTTGATCCGAATAAAAAAACTATTTGCGTTTGCATGGGTAGTTCTGGTAATTGGAACAAACTAAAATTCCTTTCTTCCCAAAAATATTCAAACTACAACATTATTGTCGCGGGCGACCAAAAAAAATGCATTACCGGAAAACATATCATTTCCAAAGATTTTATCTCCCTTGAAACTATTTTACCGCACTGTAGCTTATTGATCTGCCATGGAGGCAACGGAACAATTTATCATGGTGTTGAAAACAAAATTCCTATGCTTTGTTTAACAAACCATTTCGAACAAGAATGGAATGTGCAACAACTAGAAGCATTAAAGTTTGGCATTTGTATTGACCAGGCTCCGGAAGAAAAGATTACCGCGTATTTAAATTTGAAATAACAAGATCTCTAAAGCTTAGTTTTTTTGTTTCACCATTTTGATCAACACCAGCAAGCCCATCCAAATAGCACAAGGGATTCCTATCCATTTAAGCTCGCTGGCAAGTATTGCATAAGCGCGGCCACTAAAAAAGTGCGAGATGCTCATTGGTGAAACGTGAACAGGATGCCAATCAAAGAAAAATCGTTCGTTGCAAAATGGCGAGAAGATGGCAACGCCTAAACCACCGTTTGTGAGCATATCTAATGCGGCATGAGAAGCGCTGCATAAAAAAAAGTAAATGATATACATCCAGCCCAATTTGCTAAATGTTTGTTCATGCCTATAAAAAGTTCCTCTTACAAATATGGCTAGTATAGCGCAAAAGAAAAATGAATGAAAAAATCCTCGGTGGCCAAAAAAACTATCATACTCCACCCAATTATGCATCACTACATCCGCATCAGGAATTACTGAGCAAAAAATACCAAGCCAAAAGAATTTTGTTCCCGTAAATTTTTGTGAGAAGGTTTTGCCAACCGTAACTGCTACTAAAGCGTGCGCAAATGCTGAAGCCATTTTTTTTTAATATTCAGTGGGCAGCTGCACTCCGTGCTACTAGTGCATACTGGTTAATTAGTACTGTTCTTTCTTATTCGGAAAATCTTTACTCTTTACGTCTTTAATGTATGATTTAAAAGCCTTTCCCATAATATCGAAAAGGTTTACATATCTGCGCAAAAAACGCGGCGAGAACTCTTGGGTCATACCCAGCATATCATGTGTTACTAATACTTGTCCATCAACACCACCACCTGCGCCAATTCCTATCACTGGAATTTTTACTGTTTTTGCGACTTTAGTGGCAAGCGCTGCCGGAATTTTTTCGAGCACTAAAGCAAAACAACCATACTCTTCTAATAAACGAGCATTCTCTAGTAATTGCACTGCTTCATCTTTTTCTTGAGCACGAACAGCGTAGGTTCCAAATTTATAAATACTTTGAGGGGTTAATCCTAAATGTCCCATTACTGGAATGCCAGCCGTTAAAATACGTTCAATGCTTTCTTTGATCTCTTTACCACCTTCTAATTTAACAGCATGTGCTCCGCTCTCTTTCATAATACGAATGGCAGAGTTCAATGCTTCTTTACTATTAGCTTGATAAGCTCCAAACGGAAGATCCACTACAACTAAAGCACGACTTATAGCACGAATAACACTACTGGCGTGATAGATCATTTGATCCAATGTAATTGGCAAAGTTGTTTCATGTCCTGCCATTACATTACTTGCGCTATCACCCACTAATATAACATCAATCCCTGAATGATCAATAATTTTGGCCATGGTATAATCATAGGCTGTAAGCATAGCGATCTTCTCGCCTTTTTGCTTCATTTCCTGTAGGGTATGCGTAGTAACTTTTTTGTACTGTTTGTGCACGCTCATGGCAATTAAATTAGACTATAAATATAATGAAAAAAGAGCTGTTCTGTGGTTTCTATCTCTTTAAATGAAACTAACGGCCTAGTATCACCTTTCGCATGATATCATATTTATCTGATCGATAATGAACAATGTAAACGCCGGATGGCCATGTATGGGTATCAATCTCACGAGTTCCGATTAAATATGTCATTTGGCGTCCTACAACATCATTTATTTCTATTTCAAAATCATTTTCTGATGAACTTATTTTAATACTGCCACTAAATGGATTAGGGTAAAAAATAATATCCGAACCACCATTATTTTCTTTTACCCCTGTACTTGGATAAGTGCTTGCTTTAAACCAATAATTAAAACTATTATTTGAATTATTTAAATTACTAAACTGTACACCTACTTTTCCCGAGTCGCCTACCATTGATGTTGAAAAGTCGAGGCTAAAGTCGAGCGTATCATATGCCGCCACTACAAACGAAATATTATAATCATTAGCAGTATAGCAAACATCTGCGCAAAAAGAGGCTTGCCATCCGCTTGGTAATACTTCAAATACTTTTTGTGCCGTTACTGTAACAGGAACAGATTGAGTGTTTACAATCAGGGCCTTGTCGTATAAGGTTGATCCCGGTATTCCATTAGATATATTATTGATCACATTTACTGAAAAATGTCCAGGCGCCGTAGTTACAATGCAAGATCCACTTGTAATACTTAGGTAATTATCAAGATCGCAAAAAATATTATCTGTAGGCTGTTTATGAAACCACCCATGCTTGCTTACAACTACTCCATTTATATCAATTAAATAAGAGTTGTTTGGCGCCGGTCCAAAATTATTCCACCACTCATTGCAAGGTCCATCAATAAAAACAGGAGCATTTAAACTCACATAATCACTCATTGTATCCACCATTTGCTTTCTATCCCCATATGTTAATGAATTTGGGAACAAAATATTATCATTTATGTTTTGATTAGTAACATTTACATTGCCCGAATAAACTGAAATATTGGTTGGATGAGCCTCGATCGTATAAATTACAAATACACTAATGGAAGAACCGTAAGTTGCCATTACTTGATTTATAGTTGGGATCTTTCCTCTAAAAACCGGACAAGTTAAACTGCCAGCAATCAAAAGTATTGGCTTCCCATTTTGTAATTCATCTGAAAGGATGATTGAATCTCCTAGCAAATTATACAGTTTAAAATCATTAACCGTATTTCCTACCTGGTATCCTGAGGTATAAAAACTACCAGTATAATAAGGGGGGTAACACAGCGTGGCAGTATTTGGGGGTTGTGCATTTAATCCAATAGAGGGTAAGAGCTGGGCATTTAAGCTGGTTTTAAAACCAAATAAGATAATAACTATAACATACTTTAAACTTCTCATAAAATAAATTTACATAAAATAAAATAACAATTCCCCATATTAGACCGCGTTTTAACAGAAAGGTTTAATGTTCGACTCTTTTTAGACCCTGAAAAACAAAAACCCCGATCTTTCGATCAGGGTTCTTAAAGAATAAAAATATCTACTAGTATTTTGAGAAGCCTTGCCTGTCTGTAACCTTGTTCTCGATCAACAAACCAACGCAAGCTGCATCAGTTGCTTTGTGCTTATCTTTTTCAGTAGCGCCTTGTGGTACTGCTACCTCAATAACTAACTGACGTGTACTTACACTTTGGAATTCGAACACTTGAGTATTCTCAGCAGCCGAGTTATCAAATAACAGCTCCTGCGTACGTCCGTCAAATATTTTATAATTCACTTTGTCGCCCAATACAGTTTCGCAACAAACAGAAATACGGTAATCCATACCTTTGTAAATTACGCAACGCAATTTATTTGTCATGCCTTGAGCAAATAAACCACTTTTACTTTGCGCGTTATAACTCCACTTTTCAGCGGTCTTTTCCAAAACACAATACTTTTTATGGAAATTACCACAAACACCGCTTTGCGAGTACCCTGAGCAACTAAAGCAAGCAACTAATAAGGTTAATAATATCGTTCTCATTTTTATAGTATTATTTAGTTAATGTATATGAATTTCTTAATGACCTAACTTTAGCTACAATAGAAGTGTAAATTTCTTTTGACATTACTAATTGTGTACCACCACCAATAACCGTAGATTTTGAATCCTTACCTTTTTTGGCATCAGAAGCAGTAGTTTGTTCAGTTAGTTTGTTATACTCAGCTAATAAACCTTCGAAATCAGTTTTAATAGCAGCAACGTTGGCATCTGTTTCGTGTTTTTTAAGGAACTCGATCAAATTCTCTAAGGTATATTTTTGATCTGCCAAACGCTCGATCACAGGGCTGTTTGGTTCCCATTTTGCTAATTGAGTTGCAATAAACAAGCTCTCTAACCAGCCACCTGCAACAACAAGCGCTAAAGTTGGACCTTGTTTGCTATCTTCAAGAGCTTCGAATGATGAGAAATAAACGTCATCAGTAATTACAGCCAATGAATCGGGCTTACCTAAATTAGATTCTAAACGCTTAAGGATCTCAGGTTTAATTGCTGTAGAAACACCAATTTGATCACCCATGATCTTTACGGCTTTGAAATATTTAAGCGCTTCAGAACCAATTTCAAAAATAGAGCAATAACTCAAATCGCAACTATAGATACCGAAGTTCAAAGCTTTTGATTTAGAATCGTTATAATTTTTTTGATTATCCGGAGGATTCAAAAATGAGATATCCTTTTTCTTTGGATCGCCAACCATTTTAATGAAGGTTAACATTTCACCCGGTGAAGGCACCTGGAAGAAGGTTTCAGAAACAGGAGTGTTTACATTGTTCTCCACTTTTGTTGTTGTGTCCATCCCATCTTCAGGACCATCAACTTTCTCGTCCCCACCACCACAGCTTGTAAAGGTCATACTCCCTGCAAGTGTTAAGCCGATAAGATAATGTAGATTTTTCATATGGTTTTTTTAGGTTTGATTTGATTAATTTATACCTCTTGTCGCTTATAAAGTTACAAAAAGGGGTTGTTTGGGTATTACTTTATGATTCTTTAATTAATTTGTTCACTAATGAGGCTGCTTCGTGGAACTCAATGGCCGAATAAACCTTTAAACCGCTATCATCAATTAACTTTTTAGCAGCTTCGGCATTTGTTCCTTGCAAACGCACAATAATAGGTACAGGAATATTTCCAATGTTCTTGTATGCATCAACAACACCTTGCGCAACGCGATCGCAACGTACAATTCCTCCAAATATATTTACCAAAATCGCCTTAACTTTTTTGTCTTTCAAAATGATCTTGAATGCTTTTTCAACGCGCTCTGCATTTGCAGTACCACCTACATCCAAAAAGTTTGCCGGCTCTCCACCGCTTAATTTGATAATATCCATTGTAGCCATTGCCAAACCTGCACCGTTTACCATACAACCGACGTTTCCATCTAATTGCACATAGTTAAGATCGGCTTCACGCGCTTCAACATCTATAGGATTCTCTTCTGTAACATCGCGCATTGCTTCGTAATCAGGATGGCGGTATAAACCGTTATCATCAAACGATACTTTGCTATCCACTGCAATGATCTTATCATCGCTTGTTTTTAATACAGGATTAATTTCAAATAAAGATGCGTCAATTCCTTCGTAGGCTTTGTATAAAGAATGAATGAATTTCACCATTTCTTTAAAAGCATTTCCGCTTAAACCTAAATTGAATGCAATTTTACGCGCCTGAAAACCTTGGATTCCAACACGTGGATCAATTTCTTCTTTCCAGATTTTTTCAGGAGTGGTTTCGGCAACATGCTCAATGTCCATACCACCTTCAGTACTATAAATAATAGTATTACGACCTTTTGCGCGATCTAATAACACACTCATGTAAAATTCTTTTGTTGGATTAGCACCGGGATAATAAACATCTTGTGCTACCAATACTTTATTCACCTTTTTTCCTGTTGCGCTGGTTTGAGGTGTGATCAATTGCATGCCAATAATAGCGCCTGCTTTTTCTTTAACTTCATCAAGGCTTTTTGCAAGTTTTACTCCGCCACCTTTACCGCGCCCTCCGGCATGTATTTGAGCCTTTATAACAACCCAATCGCTGTTATATTTTTCTTTCATTTCTTTGGCAGCAGCAACAGCTTGTTCAACTGTTTCGGCCACTACACCTTCTTGAATTGCAACCCCATAACTTTTGAGGATACTTTTTCCTTGATATTCGTGAATATTCATATAGAGAGCGGTATTATACCAGCTTCAAATATAGCATTTTTCTTCTGAAATAGTTAATTTTATTAAAAATTGACGGAATAGGCTATTTTATTGGCTTTTAGCCCGTTATTTGATATAAATAGTACATGAAAAACGTCCAATTTTTTGCCCTTTTTTTTAGCCCCATTTGTGGCTTTTCGCAGATCGACTTTTCTACTAAAACTGTGGAGCTCGGAAACGTAAAAGAAGCCTACGAAATTAGGGCCGATATTGTTGTAAAAAATACTGGCGCCAAAAAATTATACCTTTTAAAAGCCGATGGCGAAAAGGGCATTAAAGTTTTTGCGAGCAAAAAAACCATAGAGGCAAATGATACTGCCTTGTTGGTGATCTCTTTTATTCCCGAAAGTCCCGGAAGATTTTCAAAAGAAATAAAACTATTCAGCAGCGTGCAACCAAATGCTATTGAACTACGCATCAAAGGTAACTTAGAAACATTAAAAAACGAGGATAAAACAGCTTGCTTTTATTTTGGCAGGCCTAATAAACCTGTGGCAGTAAAAGAAGATGCCATTGTAATAAATAAACCCATTGAGAAAAGAGACAATAGCAATAAAATGCCGGACAATTCTTCTGCGCCAATTGAAACAAAAACAGTTGGAATCACGAAGCAGGATGACAAGGAGCAAGATGTAAAAGCTGTAACAACAAATGAAAAACTACCGGAAACACTTTACAAACCAAATAATTTATTGTTTTTGGTGGATATAAGTAATTCGATGAAGGATTCGTTGAAATTACCCTTGCTGAAAATTGCGATCAATAAATTAATTGACGATGTACGTGATATTGATTTTATTACTTTGGTTTGCTATGCAGATAGCGTTAGAGTTTTAGCCGAAAACATTAACGGAGCTAAAAAAGAAGAGTTACACGCTATTGTAAACGGCTTAAAAGCAAGAGGTTTAACCAAAGGGCGGCAAGCCATTATTAAAAGCGAAAGTGTTTTGATAAAACATTATATAAAAGAAGGAAACAACCAAATGATATTGGCCACCGATGGAAAATTTAATTTTTACAGTGAGGATGAAAAAAAATTCATCGCTCAGCAGGAAAACAATCCAATTGTGATGAGTGTAATTGGTTTTGGAGATGATAGAGATGCTATAAAGAATTTAAAAGAAATTGCAACCAAAGGTAAGGGCAGTTTTATTCATATTAAGAAAAAAACAAATTTAGATGAGTTGTTGATGGAAGAAGTGAAAGAAAGAAGCAGGCGGAATTAATGCTGCCCATTTTTCCACTAAGTTACAAAGACGCTAATTTTTATAAAGTTTAATTCGTCTTTGCGACTTTGAGCCAAAACTAATTTACATATATTTACTTAAACTAAAATTGACCATATGAAAAAATTATTATTTACTGTTGCAATTATCACAGCGTTTACAGCCGGTGCGCAAACAATTGAATCAGGAAGTCATTCAACAACCGGTTATGTAAAATCCGACGGAACGATTGAGAATTCATCTCACTCAACTCGCGGATATATAAAAAGCGATGGGACGATCGAAAACTCCTCGCACTCTACTATAGGTTACATTAAAAGCAATGGCACCATTGAAAATAGTAGCCACAGTACTGTAGGTTACGTAAAAAGCGATGGAACCATTGAGAATTCATCTCACTCTACTATTGGTTATATAAAAGATAACGGAACCGTTGAGAACTCATCGCATTCTAGCATTGGCCACGCAAGTGGTGTTAAAAAAGAATGGGCTGCAGTTGTATTCTTCTTCTTTAAATTTTAAATCACAGTTTTAATAGCCTTAAAGACACTAAGGAGCAAAATATTGAGTTAACCTCAATACCAAAAACAAATAAATTTTATGTCTTGGAGCCTTTGTGGAATAGATTTGTGAAAGACATATACGACACAAATTAAAGTTTGGATTTAGCTTTTTGAAAATTTAGGTGTATTAAAATTTGCTAAAAAGTTTCGTTTTCGATTTTGATAGGAGTACCTTTAGCATATGAAAAAGTTAATTATCATTTTAGTAAGTGTGTTGAGCGCGCAATTATATAGTTGCCAAACAAGCACCGCACAAAAAACCGAAAGTAAAGAAACAAAAGCTATGGAAACCTCATACAAAAAAACCGATGAAGAGTGGAAAAAACAATTAACCTCTGAGCAATACCACGTGTTGCGAGAAAAAGGAACTGAAAGACCTTTCACCGGCAAATTCACCTTAACCACAGATAAAGGCGTGTACACTTGCGCAGGTTGTAACACGGAATTATTTACAAGCGATCAAAAATTTGATAGTCATTGTGGCTGGCCTAGTTTTGATGCCGAACTTGGAAAGGGCGAAAAGATCTTGAAAATAAAAGATAATACACTTGGAATGGTACGCACGGAAATTGTTTGTGCAAAATGTGGTGGGCATCTAGGTCATATTTTTGATGATGGCCCTACACAAACAGGCCAACGCTATTGTGTAAATAGTTTGAGCTTGGATTTTAAGCCGGCAGAAAAAAAGTAGCTTAGAGCCAATGTTGGTCTTTTCAATTTTAGAGTAGCAAAGACGCGAATACTCCAAGATCCGCAAATTAAACTTTGTGACTTTGAGGCTTTGTGGCAATTTAAGATCACTTCCCTTTCACCTGAAGACTATCATAGTAAGAATACTTCATCTTTATGATACGTATACTTTTGTTTGCGAAATCGCGGATAACAATTGAGTTCACTAAAGAAGAAGTTGTATCGTTCACAAAACTTGATTCAGTAAGAAGAATATCGTTCTTGTAGCGTTTTTCGGTTAACAACCATCCATTTTTATCATAATCAAATGTGTGTTTGTATGATAAATTCACATTAGCATTACTGTTAAATACAGCCTGTGTCATTTGGCCTGTTACGTTATATTCAAATTGTTGATTTTGTTGGATCCATGATGCCGCAACATAACTTTCGTTGATGTTGATCACATGTTCATTCTTCTTTAAAATAATTTGCTCTTTATAAGGCCTTCGTTCACTATTAAAATAAATGATCTTGGTTTGTTCTTCGGTATATTTTAAAACTGTGGTACTATCCTTACTTACCAAAACCTGACTTCCCAAAATAAAATCATTTCTGCTTTGCGATACATTGGTTTCTTTATAACGTGTTTCCTCTATCATATTCATGATCGAATCGTAGCGATAATAACGCGTATCGTAAAATCCGCTCCCTAAATGTCCGCGCTTCATTAGTAATTTATTTGAAAGTTCTTTGTACATGAATGTTGTACTTATGGTATCGTAAATAAAATCATTTGCCATATACGAATAAGCACTTTTTATTTTTCTTCGCCCACGATATTGAGCAGGAACATTCACTTCCTTTTCAATGGTTTTTATGATGTCGGTATAATAGAACCGTAACAAAAAACCAAAACTGCTGAATTCGTAATTCTCAACTAACCTCCGGTCAACAGGAGCTTCAAAATCTTTTTTATCGAGGATTTCAAAAACTATTTTTTTGATCTGATTTTTGCTGATGTATTGAGGCGAGAAGGTATATTCCTTTTTAAAAACGGTATTATGATCAGGGAAAAGCAATTGTGCGGTTACATGATAACTCATGAACACAATTACCGCTATGACCTTAATTATCCTCAAGTTTTTTGATGGCCTCCAGAGCCGTTTTTACAGGTAGATCGCAGGTATTGTTCTTACACACATAAATGAGTGTTTCACCATCCTTAAATCTATTCGTAATTAACAGAAGCTCAGAGGCTTTGTTGCTTCCTACTAAAGTCGTATTTGTAAAGTAATATTTATGGAGGTCTAAAAATATTTCATCAACATTGTTACCAACAATTACAAGCTCCTTATGAGGCTTGGTAAAATTAAGGGCTAAACAGCCCCAATTGCTGTACCCGGGCGTATATCCAGCCATTTCACCTGCAAATAAATGCAGCATTCTCTTAGCCTTTTCAATATACTCGGGCTTTTGTGTAATGACGCCCAAATTAAATAGATTAAGTGCCATTTGCGAGTTTGAGGCCGGGATCACATTGTCGGATGTTTCGGTTTGTTGAGCAATTAATTCGTTGTTATTGATGCTTGTGTAATAAAACAATTCGGAGGTTTCGTGTTTGAAATGTTTTAATACATGATCCATTAATTTTTGTGCCTCCGCTAAATAGTTTGAGTTAATATCAATCAAACTTGCGCTCAATAAAGCGTCAATAGTAAATGCATAGTCGTCCAAAAAAGCCGGAATTTTTGTTCTTCCATTTTTATAAATACGATTCAAGCCATTTTCATTTACTTGTTGTTTCAAAATAAAATCACAGACTTTTAATGCAACTTCCTTATACCTTAAATTTCCAAAACAAGCGTAGGCATCGGCAAAACCTTTTGCCATTAAAGCATTCCAGCTTACAATTGTTTTATCATCTAAACCCGGTTTTATTCGTTTAGCGGCAACAACTTTTAGTTTTTCCTTTGCTGAATTTATTTTAGAGTTCAAACTGTCTAAACTTAGTTGCTGTTCGACTGCTATTTGCGCCCACTTTTCATTACGCATTAAAATATAATTCCCATCTTCCCAATAACCCACTTCATTTACCTGATAACATTTTGCAAAAAGCTCAAAATCATCTTTTAAAATACTGTGTAATTCCTCTTTACTCCATACATAAAACTTTCCTTCTATACCTTCGCTATCGGCATCGTATGCGGAATAAAAACAGCCTTCCGGCTTTAACCATTCGTTCATTACAAATTGCAATGTTTCTTCGATCACAATTTTGTAAAGTTCATTTTTTGTAAAACGGTATGCTTCGCAATACAAACTCACTAACTGCGAATTATCGTAAAGCATTTTTTCGAAGTGCGGTAATTTCCAAATGCCATCGGTACTGTATCGTGCAAAGCCTCCATGTAATTGATCGTAAATTCCTCCACAAGCCATTTTTGTAAGTGTAAGATTTACATGATCCAACACTTCCTTATCCTTATACAAATGCCCGTAACGCAAAAGAAAAACATAATTACTCGGTAACGGAAATTTCGGTGCGCGATTTGGTCCGCCATGTTCATTATCAAAACTTCCTTTCCACTTTTGCACACCTTTTTTTAGCGCTTCTTCCAGATCCATATTCTCAGGATGCTTAGTTGTTACTACTAATTGGGCTTGCTTTATTCCGGCAGTTAAATTATTTGCGTACTCTAAAACCTTTTCTTTATCCTCTTTAAAAACATTCACCAAATTAGATAGCACATTCAACCATTGCTTTTTATTAAAATATGTTCCTCCATAAACCGGCCGGCCATCGGGTAAAGCAATACAATTTAATGGCCATCCTCCATGTCCTGTCATTAATTGAACAGCCGTCATGTACAAATTATCTACATCCGGTCTTTCTTCCCTATCTACTTTTACTGAAACAAAATGCTCATTCATTAAAGCAGCTACTTCTTCATCTTCAAAACTCTCGTGCTCCATAACGTGGCACCAATGGCAAGCACTATAGCCAACACTAATTATTACCAGCTTATTTTGGTTTTTTGCCTCCTCAAAAGCCTTATTGCTCCAAGGCTGCCATTTTACGGGGTTATAAGCATGCTGCAGCAAGTAAGGACTGCTTTCGTTAACCAATGAATTTGCCTCTTTTTTTGCCATGTTTTAGATTAAACTTTATGAGTGGCAATTTACGTATATATAGGCCCAAAAAACACGTATAGTATGAATAGTATTGAACTTTAAATTCACTAAATTTGAACTTCTGCAATTAATTGTACAGTACTATGAAAAAACTTTATTGGATCATTGGAATTGGCGTTACCATTTTATTGGTGATCATCTTCATGAAAGTAAGTGAGGGTACCAAACCTTTTGAAGTAACTTTAGACAAAGCCGAATTACGAAGCGTAGTTGAAGTTGTTTCGGCAACAGGAAAGATACAACCGGAAACAGAATTAAAAATCACAAGTGATGTTAGCGGAGAGATCACTGAAATGTTGGTGAAAGAAGGCGATCAAATAAAAAAAGGAACACTTATTTGCCGTATCCAGCCAGATCTTTATGAAAGCGCATTAGATCGTGTAAATGCATCGGTAAGTACAACCAAGGCAAATTTAAAATCTGCAGAGGCTCAATTAGAACAAGCTAAAGCAAGTTTGGTAAATATGGATGCCAACTATAAGCGAAATAAAAAATTATTTGAACAAGGAGCTATTTCGCAACAAGAATTTGACGGTGCAAAAGCGCAATACGAAAGTGCCAAAGCTAATGTGGATGCATTAGATGCCGGAGTTAGCGCTAGTAAATCAAATATTCAAAGTAGTGAAGCCACTTTAAAAGAAGCAAGTGCCAATTTAGAAAAAACGTATATTTATTCGCCTGTGGATGGTACAGTTTATAAAATGAATGTGGAAAAAGGTGAGCGCGTACAAGGCGTGCAAGGTTTTCAAGGAACCGAGATCTTACGCTTAGCGAATTTGAATGAAATGGAAGTAAATGTTGAAGTTAACGAGAATGATATTATCAAAGTTCACAAGGGAGATACAGCTTTAGTAGAGGTTGACGCTTACATGAATAAAAAATTCAAAGGAATAGTTACCGAAGTTGCAAACTCGGCAAACATTGCGAATATGTCTATCGATCAAGTAACAAACTTTGTAGTTAAGATCCGATTGATACGTGAATCTTATGCATTTTTGATCGATGATACGAATCCGGTTCCTTTCCGTCCGGGCATGAGCGCGAGTGTAGAGATACAAACCTTGCGCGTTTCAAATGTTGTTACAGTTCCAATTCAAGCGGTAACTTCGCGTAATAAAGATTCGTTAATGGTAAAAGATGATAATAATAGCGGCGACATGAAAGTGAAGAATGATAAAGAAAAAGTTGATGAAGAAAAAGAAAAGAAGAAAGCTGAAGAGGAAATAAAAGAATTGGTATTTGTAGTAAAAGACGGTAAAGCAGTACAAAAAGTTGTTGTATCAGGAATACAAGACAATGAGTACATCCAGATCATTTCGGGTTTAGAAAAAGGTGAAGAAGTAATTTCCGGTCCTTACAGCGCCGTTTCGCGAAGCTTAAGGGAAGGCTCTAAAGTAGTTGTTGTAAGCAAAAAAGATCTTTATAATAAAGACTAATTGGCTATCCTACTACATATTGAAACAGCCACCAGTAATTGCTCTGTTTCTTTGAGTGACGAAGAGCACATTTTAGCAACGGTAGAATTAAATGAAGGCTATACGCACGCCGAAAATCTGCATCCGTTCATTGAGCAACTATTCAAAAAAACCAATTTAAATCCTAATCAATTAAACGCTATTGCAGTTAGCGCCGGGCCGGGCTCATACACGGGATTGCGCATTGGCGTAACCGCAGCCAAGGGTTTATGTTACGCATTAAATATCCCATTGATATCGGTTAATACGTTGCAAATTTTAAGTGCCCAAGCCGTTAAACTTATCATCGAAAAGGATGTCATACTATGCTCGATGTTAGATGCGCGACGCATGGAGGTATATACGGCAGCTTATAACCAGGAGCTTTTGGAAATAAAAAAAACAGAAGCAAAGATCGTTGCTGAAAATTCGGTTAATGAATTTAGAATGGATAGAACAACTTACTATTTTGGTGATGGTATGCCAAAATGCAAAGCTCTTTTACAAACTATATCAGGGGCGAAATTTCTTGACAACATCATTCCCTCCTCTACTAATATGTTAAACTTAGCTTTAACAAAATATAAAGCCAAACAATTTGAAGATATTGCTTATTTTGAACCAATGTATTTAAAAGAATATTTTTTTAAAACAAAATAAGAACCATCTAATGGTATTGAGAACTTGTTTCTATTTGATCACCTTTTTGTTATGCATTCATATGCATGCACAAACCATTACCGGTAAAGTAATTGATGAACGCAATAAACAACCTATACCCTTTGCATTTGTTGGAATAAACAACACTAATATAGGAACAACAACTGATATTGACGGGAACTTTTTGCTTAAGCTGAATTCAGGAGCGTCTCTTTTAATAATACAGATTGTTTCATATGAAAAAATGCAAATTGATCTTAGTGCTTTGGATATTTCAAAGCCTTTGAACATCAAATTAAAGTCGGCCGATATAAGTTTGATGGAAGTTGTGGTTACACCAAAAGAAAATCCCGCTAATGAGATCATTAGACGTGTTATAAAAAATAAACAGAAACTAGATCCCCGAAATTTACCATTTTATTCATGCGAAACGTATGGTAAAACTTATTTTACAGCAAGCACAACCGAAGGCGATGAATTTTATTACGATCAAGATACAGCTAAATTCAGAAAAGACAAAAAATTTCTTGATAAACAATATTTCTTTTTGATTGAATCGGCGAGTGAAAAAAAATACATCTACAAAAACATCACACAAGAAAAGATCTTAGCATCAAGAGTTTCAGGATTTAAAAGCGCCCCTTTTGCATCATTAGCTTCACAATTACAATCATTCACTTTTTTTGACAAGAATATAGAAGTAATGGATATTAAATATGTAAATCCCTTACAAAAAGGAACTTTTAAACGCTATCGATTCGACATAAGAGATACTATTGTTGAAGGAACAGATACAACAATACTTATTGATTTTAAACCACGAAATAATACAAATTTTAAAGCGCTTAAAGGAACGTTGTATGTGAATAAGAACGATCACGCTTTGGCTAATGTTGTTGCAGAACCTTTTGATGAAAACAAGAAAACTAACGCGGTAAAAATTCAACAGTTATATAAACGCGTTAATGATAAACAATGGTTCCCTATTCAGTTGGTAACAGAGATCTTATTTAAGAATGCGCAAGTGAGTGCTCAAGATGAAAAAGGTGGCGGCAGGATAATGAAGTGTGTAAGCCGATTATATGTGAGCGATGTGAATTTGGATTCTACTATCAAAATAAAAAAGAAGAATATTGAAGTGATAAATGAAAAGGGGTACGAAAGCAAGGATGAGAGCTATTGGAAAACCAAACGTAATGATAGTTTAAGTGAAAAGGAAAAACGCACCTACACTGTTGTTGATAGTGTTGGTAAAGCATCAAATTTTGAAAAAAAACTTAAGCTTGCCAAGATCGCCAGTACAGGGCAAATTCCCATTGGCATTATAAGTTTAGATATTAGAAAAATATTAAAAGCCAATGACTATGAAAAGATCCGTGTTGGCGCCGGGTTTGTTACCAATGAAAAACTTACTAAATGGGCCTCGCTTGGCGGTTTCGCAGGATATGGTTTTGGCGATAAGGCCTGGAAATACGGAGGACAATTTCAGATCAACTTTACGGGGAATAAAAGCAACAATATCAAATTTGAAATGGCGCACGATCTTTTAGAAACCGCTCATACTGATTTTTTAGAAGATGGCGTTTCTATTGTATCCACACAAAACATCCGTAATTATTTAGTTGGCATGATGGATAAAGTTTCTTTTGGAAAAATTTCATTGAATACACCTATCAACCATTTTATTAAAAGCAGTTTTTACTTTCAAGTAGCTGAACGCACATCGCGATCTGGATATGGTAACTTTGAAAATTACTTTAATGATGATAATCATAAATTCATTACCAATGAAGCAGGTGTTCAATTAAAGATCTGGCCCTTTGAGAAATTCACCGAATCGTTTTTGGGATTGATATCACTTGGAAGCAAATGGCCTGCATTTTACGTTAATTATTCTCAAACCATTCCAACACGTGTGATGGGTTATTCAAACAATGTTGAATTCAATAAACTTGATGTGAGGCTAGATCATCATATAGCATTTAAGATCCGGGGTTATATGAATTACCAATTACAAGCCGGCAAAGTTTTTGGTGATGTTCCATACAGCTTCCAATACAATACTAACGGAAGTCGCATCAATAAATATTACATCAGTGCCGACAATTCATTTGAAACCATGTACTTTAACGAATTTGCGAGTACTGAATATGCAGCTCTTTACACCACTTACAATACAGGCAGATTATTCAAGCCAAATAAATATATTAATCCCGAATTTGAATTAGTAAATAATGTTGGTATTGGTCATTTATTAAACAGTGAAAAACTCACCAATATCGAACTCAACGAAATAGCTAAGATCTATACCGAAACAGGCGTTCGTTTCAAAAATATTTTGCATAGTGGATTTAGCAGTTACGGTTTGGGTATTTTCTACCGCTATGGAAATTATGCTTTTGATGATCTTAAAAGTAATTTAGTTTTCAAATTTGTTTTAGGATTTAATATTTAAGTAAACATGCTTTTTTCCGATTCATTTTACACGGCTAAAACGCCTTCGAGTGGTGTCTTCAAAGATCGTGAGAGCAAATTTATTGGTTACGCTTATCCTGTAAAAACTGAAGACGAGATCAAAGATCACATATCGAACTTAAAAAAAGAACATGTGAGCGCGCGGCATTTTTGTTATGCGTGGCGTTTGGGGTCGGGTGGACAAGGTTGGCGTGCCAACGATGATGGCGAACCGAATAACAGCGCGGGCAAACCTATCTATTCGCAAATATTAAGTAAAGATCTTACATACGTTCTTGTTGTTGTAGTAAGATATTTTGGAGGAATTCTATTAGGTGTTGGTGGTTTAGTAAATGCTTATAAAAGTGCGGCTCTTGAAGCCCTTTTGGCAGCGGAGATAACCGAAAAATTTATTTATTTTCAATATAATCTTATATTTGATGTTCATGATGCAAACGCTGTACTCAGAACATTAAAAGAAATGAACGCCGAGATCCTAAATCAAGACTATACCCAACATTACACACTTTTGTTCAATGTAAAACGATCTTTATCTGCTGATCTGGAAGAAAAATTAAAGCCTATTTATAACGCAAAACTTATTTACCTCCAAACATTATAATATGTCCTTAACTAAAAAAACCAAATACGACCTTGTAAAAACCATGTGCGCTATTCATTCTCCAAGTGGAAATGAAGTGCAAATGAACGAGTTTATTTTAAATTATATTAATAACAACAGTAAGAACTGGAAACATAAACCTAAGGTAATTCACGGCAAAGGTTTTCAGGATAATATCATCTTGATATTTGGTAAACCGCGCACTGCTGTGTTTGCACATTTGGATAGCATTGGTTTTACTGTACGTTACGGAAAGCAATTAGTAAAAATTGGCGGACCGTTATGTAAAACCGGTATTGAATTGATAGGGACCGATAGTAAGGGGACGCAAACGGTTACTTTACAGGTTACCGAAAAGCATGGCATGCGCGAATTGAGCTATAAAAGTAAACGCGATTTTGAAAGAGGAACAGAGTTGGTATTTAAACAACATTGGAAAGAAGATAAAAACTTCATTCAATCGTGCTACATGGATAATAGGCTTGGTGTTTACAATGCTTTAAAAGTTGCCGAAACATTAAAAAATGGCGCAATTGTATTTAGCACTTATGAAGAACATGGCGGAGGTTCGGTTGCCTATTTACAAAAATATCTTTACGATAAATATAAGATCACTCAAGGATTGATATCAGATATTTCGTGGATAAGTGATGGGGTGCGTGCCGGAAAGGGCGCGGTGATATCTATGCGCGATAGTTTGATTCCACGAAGAAGTTTTATTGATAAGATCATTAAGATAGCGAATAAGAATAAAGTTACTTACCAATTAGAAGTAGAAGGAAGTGGTGGCAGCGATGCTAAAGAATTACAAATGTGTGAGAACCCTTGGGACTGGTGTTTTATAGGTGCCGGCGAACAAGGAGTGCATTCGCCCGAAGAAAAAGTACATAAAGATGATATTGAGAATATGATCCATTTGTACCAAGTAATTTTAAAAGAACTTTAACCAAACTTTAAGAAAGCAAAAAAGCCATCACGATGATCGTGATGGCTTTTTATTTAGTTGTGGTTACTTGTCTGCCGGCAAGGCTGGCAATTATTTTTTGTTCACTGAACCTGCAAGGTCAGAACCAGCCTTGAACTTCACTACTTTTTTAGCAGCGATCTTAATTTCTTTACCAGTTTGCGGGTTACGTCCAACACGAGCCGAACGCTTAGCAACAGTAAAAGAACCGAACCCTACTAATCCAATTCTGTCACCTTTTTTTAATGCTTTGTTGATAGCATCGATAGTTGAATCTAATGCACGACCAGCGTCTGCCTTAGTTAATTTAGAGCTAGATGCAATTGCATCAATTAATTCTGCTTTGTTCATTTTAGTTTTTGTTAAGGGTTAAACAATTATTAATTCAAGAACAAATATATCCCATATTCGAGTGTTGTCAAGCCTTGCGGAGAACAAAAGCCTAATTATTGTTGAAAAACCTGGGTTTTGTTGATAACTATTGGCTGAAATCGTTTAGCAGCAAGGGTTTTGAGCGATCAGCCTGCTTTTTTGTGACTATAGTTGGGATGCAGCGCTATGATGGCCGCTAAACCAAGAATAGCCTTATGTGAGCAAAATTCCATTTACAAATTTATAACCGTTCAAAAATTCTTTTACCGTCATTCTTTTTTTTCCTTGCAATTGCATTTCTACTAATTGCAAAATGCCATCAACGCAATTGATATTAATAAACGTTTTGTTATCGGTATCTAGTAAGCCTTTTTTAGCATTATTGTTGCTTGTTATCATCACTGCCTTAAATATTTTTAAGATTTGTGTTTGTCCATTTGCATCTACAAATTCTGTGAACGCTGTTGGATACGGGCTTAATCCTCGCACATGATCATGTATTTTTTTCAGCGGCCAGGTCCAGTTTATTTTACAAGTATCCTTAAATAACTTTGGAGCGTGTGTAGCAACTGTATCATCTTGCTTAATAAAATTTAAAGGTGTTCCGTTGCGCGAATCATCAATGGCTTCTACGGTTTTTACGATCAAGTTCGCGCCAATTACCATCAGTTCATCATGCAGTTCGCCGGCCGTAGTAGCATCATCCAGCTTTATTTTCTCACAGAATAAAACATTTCCTGTATCAATTTCATGAGATAATTTAAAAGTAGTAACCCCTGTTTCTGTATCGCCATTCATCACCGCCCAATTGATTGGGGCCGCTCCGCGATATTTTGGTAATAAAGATCCGTGAAGATTAAACGTTCCTAATGGAGGCATACTCCAAACTACTTCAGGCAACATTCTAAATGCAACAATTATTTGAATATCGGCTTTTAAATTTTTTAAATCGTTTACAAAATTTTCGTCCTTTAAGTTTGTTGGCTGCAATATTTTAAGGTTGTGCTTTAAAGCAAATTCTTTTACCGCACTCATTTGTATCTTTTGTCCCCTACCAGCCGGTTTATCAGGAACGGTAATAACCCCAACAATATGATAATTGTTTTTAATAAGCGCATCCAAACTTGCTACTGCAAATTCAGGAGTACCCATAAACACTATTTTTAATTTATTATACATTTAACCACCATACAAATTTAACAACAATCGCACGGTTCTTTATAGAAAAATCGGTGTTATTGTAGTTATCACTATAAACAATGAAAAGATCGCTCATGGGCCTGAAACGCCATTGAAGTCTGCCATTGAAGTTGATATTATTAGCCTGCGTATTATACTGCCAAAAGGTAGTTAAAAATAAAGAACGGGTAACCGAAAGTTCTATTCGAGGACTAATAAGGTTCAATTCAACTTTTTTATTCAAATAAGGCAAATAGATCTCATCTCTTGTATAAGAAGCCGAAAAGATCACATAAGGCTGCAGGCGATATGTAAGATCGGCCACCATAGAGAATTTATTTCCCATAAAATAACTACCATAAGTTGCAGTAACACCTCCGGTAAGAGTTTTTCTCACATCCGATCGGATGTTTACGCCAGCATTTTGGTAAAGGTAATCGCCAGTTGACGTTGTTTGTTGCTTTCCGCTAAAACTCACATCTGTTGGAAATAAAAGCTTAGTGTAATAGGCATTAGCTATAAAAGAGAGAAATGCCGAACTTTTAAAATAAAGATCATAAGAGCCACGCAAGAGCCAATCGGTATTTTTAAATTCTTGATTGCGATAATGGTCGAGGTGAACGGTAGATCCAATTTTATTTATAAATCCATTTTTAGGGAAAGAAAAATAATACACATGTGGTTCTAAACGCCAATAAGAAAAGCGATTCAACTTACCCGTTTGATCAGTTTGAAAGATCCGAGGTGTAAAACCAACCTCAGCGTTGTAATTCTTATCTACATACTCATGGTTCCACTCTGCACTCCAGTGCCGGGAGCTGTAATTTAACCAACTTGCATGCGTAAATGCATTAGCATTAATTTTGCTTCCTAACGAATGATGGAAAAAGAATTTACCATTCCATTTGTTATTAGCGCTCGATAAATTGTAATCTAATCCCATAACGCGATTAAAATTATTATCCGAATAGCCAGTGGTATCAAATTGCTGCCGATTCACAAAAATTGCAGCGATATTACTTCTTTTGAAAACATTATACTGTGCCGCGGCTGCAAAATAATTTTGCGAGAAAACTTTTCGTGTTTCCAATGACTTTTCGCCGGTTTGCATGTCTAAAATACCAATTCGCCAATTCTTACTTGGTTTTCCGCTTAATCTTACGCCACCTATAATTGGAATGATAGTTCCATTATCTAAACCAATGCGTCGCGAAAAAAATGGTCGGATCTGTCGGAATCCAAAACGATCGAACAGATCACTATTTTCGATAAAGAACTGGCGTTGCTCCGGAAAAAATAAACTGAATCGCGTTAAATTAGTTAACTGCCTATCCACTTCTACTTGGCTAAAATCAGGATTGATGGTCATATCCAAATTAAGCGAAGAGCCCAAAACCATTTTTGCATCTGCTCCAACACTACCATCTATTTTTTGAGAACCCGGTATTTTATAATCTTCACTAAAACGACCAATGGCGTAAGGTATAACCGACATATTAGATCTGCTTTTTTGGGGGGCTTTTTCAAACACAAGATCCCCTGCAAAAGCTAATGTAGAAATATTGAACTGCCTAGGCACTTTTACCCAACAACTGTTTTCATTTGTTCCCAGATCATTTCGAGAAAAATTGATCCGCCATGTTGTTAAATTTCCCTTGAACCGAATCGATTTAAAAGGAATCTGCATTTCAAGGGTCCACTTTCCTTTATAGCGTTTTGTTTCGCCATACCATTTATTATCCCAAATGGTTGTTACACCTTGTCCACCGCCATTCGACACCAAACCTTCGCGCTGAACACCATAAGGATTCAACCCAAATGAAAAACCATTTTGCTGATCACTAAAAGGATCCATGGTGGCAACAAAGGCATCACTAATAGGATACGAAAAATCGCGCTTTAACGATTGGATTACATATTTATGAGGGATGCTATCGTAACAAATGGCAGCTATGTAAAGATTATTCTCATCATATGCCACCATTACTTCCGTTTTTTCCTTTGCCAAAGACGTATCGTTTGGAAAAATTTGCCAGAAGCTACCGGTTTTTTGTGCCGTTTGCCAAATGGATTCAGAAAGATCTCCATCTACAGTTATTTTTTCTGAAATTAATTTTGCGGAGATACTTTTCAATATTTCCTGTGACAAAATTACGTTAGAAAGAATTAGAAAAATAAAAGTAAAAAATAATTTCACGGAACTCAATTTATACTAAAATGCTTAAATACCCAGAGAAGATAATATTAAACTCAATACAATTATAAAAACTAATACTTTGCAAATTACATATACAGTTTTAGCCAAGCCCATCCCTTTAAAAATATCCGGTTTTGCATTAATTTCCTTAATGGCATAATACGCGAGAATGCCACCAAGAATTATTCCAAGACCAAACAACCAAAATAAAAATATTAATGCCAGCAATGCCCATATAGCTTTAGGATGAACCTTTTTTGGCGCTTTAAAAGTATTTTGCTTGTTTCCAGGCTGAGTATAAGGATCGGGATTGTAACTAGGTTCTGGTGCAACTATCGTTTCCACAACACCATTTGCATATCTTATAGTTTGAACCGTTCCTTTGTTCACCACAAATACCGGCCCATCCAAATTATCACAGCGCTTATACTTAATTTTATCTTCAGTAATTTCTGTAACTCGAGCTGTAACTTGATCCCCTGATTTGAATGTGATCACATCACCGCATGTATCCATCAGGACAACTTTTTTTTGAACGGTAACAAAACCTTCAGTTAGCGCGTTTGAATTTTTTGAAGCGGCAACATTTTCCGTTTCGATAGCTTCATTTACAGACAACTTAATGGCCTTATTAGTTTCAGAGTCGGTTTTACTTTTTGGGGTGCTTACTCTCTTTTGAAAGGCCCAATCTATACAATAACCATCTCTATATGTACGCTTTTTTACGGAGCAAGATGCCAGCATAAAAAAGGCAAATATAATGGGAATATATCTCATTACTTTTTTTCTTTCGTCATTTTTATCTTAACCACGTTAAGTAATATAGGAAGCACAGAGATCAATATGATGCCTAAGCATACAAGATCAATATGCTTTCTTATAAATTCAACTTCGCCAAGTAAATATCCGGCAGTAGTTAAACTACCGATCCATAAAGCTCCACCGAGAACATCAAAAGACAGATATTTTTTGTAACTCATTTCACCAACACCGGCTGCAAACGGAGCAAAAGTCCTAACGAACGGAACAAAACGAGCCATGATAATAGCTTTAGTTCCATGTTTCTCAAAGAATTTGTGAGTTTTATCAAGGTATTCTTTTTTTACAAGTGGTCGCCCTTTGAATTTTAAAGCGAAAACCTTTATTCCTATTTTCCTTCCTACCCAATAATTTACATTATCACCCAACACCGCCGCAATGAATAATAGACCCATTAAATAAGCCATATTCAAATAACCGGAGCGTGCAAACAAACCGGCCGTGAATAATAATGAATCTCCGGGCAAAAAGGGCATTGCCACCAAACCGGTTTCTATAAAGATCACTAAGAATAACACCACGTAAATGGATGTACCATAATTTTGAAATAACCAATCAAAATCTAAGTGTAGTATGTGTTTAAATAATTCTATCATAATTACGATCCTATTTGTTCAACGTAGGCTAAAATTCCGCCTTTTAAATTATACAAATTGGTATAACCCAACTGAGCTTCCAATGCTTGTATGGCTGTTGCGCTTCGCTTTCCGCTACGGCAATGAATAACAACTTGCTTATCCTTTGCTACCTCTTCTGCTCTATCAAGTATATCTCCCAAAGGAATAAGCAAACCATTTAAGTTCGCTTCATCAAACTCATGTTCTTCACGCACGTCAATCAATTGAAAATTGGCATTGCTGTCTTTTAATTGCTTTAGCTCTTGTACAGTTATTTCCTTCATAAAATTATATTTCTTGTTTCATCGTTTCTGGTAAAAAGGTAAAAAAGGTATCACCTCTTAAACCTAAACGTAAAGTTTCTAATGGGATCACATCATCAGTGCCTATATTTCCCAAATTCACATTAGCGCCAAATAATTTAATAAAATATACTTGCTGACTTTTTTGGGGAGTTTCCCAAATAATATTCTCGATCTTTATTTTATTAACGATACGATTGATCAACAATGTGTGTGCGCTTCCATTTTTATGGAAAATACCTACAGTTCCACTTTCTCTCGCCTCAGCAATAACTTTAAGGGCACCTGCTTCCAATTCACTTTGCATCATACTTATCCACCGAGCCGGGTGAATGATCACACCTTCCTCTTTACTTCCAACCTCGCTTAGCACTGTAAAATCCTTTGCTAAACGATGTATATAATCGCATTTCTTGTCGTGATCCAAGTTAATACTTCCATCACTCACTTCTGCACAATTTAATTCAAGGTCGCTTATGCACTTAATATAATCTTCAAACTTATCTCGAACAATAAAAGCTTCAAGCAGTGTGCCGCCTAAATACACTTTCATTCCTGCATCTTTATAGAGTTTTATTTTCTCTTTTATATTTTTGGATACAACGGATGTTCCAAAACCAAGTTTAATAAAATCAATGTAATCGCTACCCGCGGTTAAAAGATCTTCTGCTTGTCTCATCGAAAGCCCTTTGTCCATTACCATTGTTAAACCTGTAGCACGAGGTCTTTCGGTGCGTTGTGGAATGTGTTCCAGATTAAAATTATACTTATCTGACATAAATTATTTTTTGTATTGATTAATTAATTGCAATAATTCGTTGTTGTTCTCTAGTGCCGGTGCATATTCAAAAATTGTTCCGTGTTCGTTATAATCCAGTTGCAAAGCATTTGCAAAAGCCGACATGGCATCTTGCTTGTTTCCTGATTCTAAAACTAAAACACCTAAGCGGTAGTATAATGACGGAACATCCGGAAAATTCTTTATTCCTTCTTGTATCACTTCCAATGCTTCGGTAAAATAACCAGACTCGTGCATGAGTTTGCTGTAATCTAACCATACATCGTAATCAGGGTATTCTAATTCAATCACACGTTGGTAAGCCAATGCAGCTTCCTCCTGAAATCCTAATTTTTGTTGCACTTCTGCAAATACATACCAGTATTCTGCTTCGTTAGGGTTAATTTCAATTGCTTTTTTTATATAATGAATTCCTTCAGTTAAACGATTCAAAGAGTCCAAACAAATTCCTATAGCTAACCAACCATCAGCATTTGCAGGATCCAACTTCACGCACTTATTGAAATTTATCAAAGCATTTTCATAGTCCTCCGAGTTTTCGTAACACTCTCCAATGTAATAGTACGTAACGGGGTCGCCTTCTTCGTACTTTAAAGTTTCCTTATAGATAGCAATTGCTTCGGGATAACGTTTCAATTGCGCCAATGAATTTGCCTTGTTGAAATAAGCCGAACTAAATTGCTCGTTGATAGCAATAGAATAATCGTAGGCGTCAATGGCTTTTTCGAATAAACCCAAGCGACCAAAGGACAGCCCTAGGTTGAACCAAGCGTAATAACTATAAGGATTATTTTCAATATAGCCAGCAAAAAAAGAAACGGCCTCTTCGCTTTTTGAAGTAAGATCAAAACATAAAGAGATCTCGTTCAGTGCTGTTTCATTTTTAGGATTTATTTTGATGGCCTTTTTGAAATAGAATAAAGCATCATCAGGTTTATCTTCATTTAAAAATTCGATCCCTAATGCTACGTATACTTCATCTTTAAATTCAGCTAAGGGCATTGCTTTTTTGAAATTTTCGATCGCTTGCTCGCCTAAACCCATTTGACTATAGATATATCCACGCGTCATATAAAGATCAAAATTACTGTTCTCTATTTGCTCAATCTCGTTAAGCATATTTAATGCTTCGTGCGTAAAATGTTGAGTAGATAAGTACTGCGCTTTTTTTATTTTTAGAATTGAAGAAAAAGGAAAGTGTGCAATACCATAATCGATGGCTTTTTTTGCCATTTCGTAATTAAGCCATTGCATATAATATTCAATAACCTCCTCAAGCTCGTCGGCATCAAAGAAAGATGCCTCGCCATTGTTGATCATATTCTCGAAACGCTTCAGTATCTCCTCAAACTCCTTATCATTCATTCCTTCATCTTCAAATTCACTCATGTTGTATACTCAAAAAAGGTATTAATTAATGTTTGCCCGAAAAGTCAATTTCCATTCAAACACTTGGTTTCGCACAGGTATTAATTATAAAGATATTGTTTTTTTAGGGAAAATCCCAAGAAAATACTTTTATATGTATTTGAGTAGTAGGTGGTTAAAAAAATCCGGAAATTGTCAATAACGTCTGTATTTATTATATTATTTGGAACTCAAAAGCTCAGCCACAAGGCTCTCTTTCTCTTTGGGAACAAAGAAAAAATCGAGTTTACCCTTTTCAACCAAGAGTGAATTTACTTTTATTAAACCGTTTTGGTTAACTGCGTAAAAAAGGTAATCATTGCTGTTTAAAATCACTTCCATTTGTTTTTCAATAAATCCTTTGATCACTTCGCACATAATAATAGGACGATGTTTTGAAAGAACATGTGTTGCCCCTTCAAGCACAAGATTTTCAGTGCCTTCCGTATCTAATTTTATAAGATCAATAACTTGCACAGATTTTAAATTATCTGCTACGAAATTATCGAGCGTATCGGTTTTTACTTTTAATTCTACTCGTGAAATTATTCCTGTGGCATCGCTGTTTAAACTATTATCGCCGTACAAAAAATCAGTTTCGTTAGGGAATTTTGGATTTATATTGGTGTGGAATGTTGCCTCTCCTTTAAAATTAGTAAGTGCAGTTTGATGAACTTTAATGTCGTCAAAGTCATTGATGATGCAGTTATTCTTAAAATATTTAGAAGCAGAAGGCATGGGCTCAAATCCATACACCACAATGTTTGGGTTGAATTTTTTTGCGACACAAGAATAATAGCCAATGTTTGCACCAATATCCAAAAATAATTTTGAGCGCGAAACCAATTTTGTAAAAACCTTGAATTCATTATATTCAAAACCTTTTATTCCACCCCAAAATAACATATTAAATACGTTACTGGTTGGGTTAGAATGAAAGAGCATCTTCTTATCATCGCCTAGATCAACAGTTATTGTACCATTGATGGCGAAGTGATACTTTTTAGGAATTATTCCCGCAAAAGGTTTTAATAAAGTGCGCGCAAAAAGGTTTACACCTTTGTTATGAATAAAAGACATTATTTACAACCTAATTTTTCCAATTCGGCTTGCGACTTAGCGTACCCAAGCGTGTTTGCTTTTTTCAGATCGGCGCAGGCTCCAGTTAGATCCTTTTTGTAACTCTTAGATAAGCCACGGAAATGAAAAGCCTGAGAGTCGTTAGGATTCATTTCAAGTGCTTTGTTGAAATCAGCAATGGCACTATCATCTTTTGCTTGCGCAAAATAAGTTGTGCCGCGCCATGTGTAAGCGCTTGAGTAAGTAGTTTTTAAACCAATGGTCATATTAAAATCGGCCATAGCACCATTGTAATCCTTTAATGAATACTTGCTCAAACCACGCTGATAATGAAATAAATATTCATTACTGTTTTTAGCAATTGCCAAAGTTAGATCATCAATAGCGCCTTGATCGTCGATAGCCGCATATTTTACAAGAGATCTGTAATAATAACTCCAAGCATAGCTTTGATCATATCCTATGGCCATTGTAAGATCCTTTTTAGCTTCTTCATCTTTTGCTTGGTAATAATAACAAGCCCCACGGTAACAATATGATTTTCCGTGATCAGATTTGATACTGATAGCAATATTGAAATCAGTAATTGCCTTATTGTACTCCTTTTTCCAGAAATAACATAAGCCTCGATTGTAATAAACGTCGAACACACCCGGCTTTAATTCAATAGACTTGTTATAATCTAAGATGGCTTCATCATCTTGCGCCAATGAATACTTCGCCATTCCGCGGTTATAATAAGCGTCTGAATTTTTTGGATCCTTTTCAATACAACGGTCGTAATCCATGATGGCACCTTTGTAATCCTTGTTCTCGTACTTTTTAAATCCTGAATCGTAAAATTCGGTTGATGTAGTTTGTCCATTAGCTATACCCGCTAAAGCGAATATCATAACTAACATGATGGCGCCCTTCTTCATTTGTTTTATGTTTTTATATTAATGTTTTTGCTTTTTCAATAGCAGCTGGCAAACCTTCCGGTTTACTTCCTCCTGCTTGCGCGTAAAACGCCTGCCCGCCACCGCCGCCATTTATTTCTTTGGCTAGCTCACGAACAATATTACCAGCGTTCAAATTCTTTTCCTTTACCAAATTATCACTTACAATTACCGACAAACTTGGTTTTCCGTTGATCTCAACTCCTACTACAAGAAAGCAATTCTCCACTTCATTTTTTATTTCGAACAAAATATTCTTTATCTCTTCGGCATGATCAAAAACGATCTGCTTAGCTAAAAAATTAACTCCATTTTTATTTTGTAGTTGCGATTTAAGATCTTTCTTAATGGCCTGAGCTTTTTCTTTTACAAATACATGAAGTTGTTTTTGTAATTCAGTATTCTCCTCTATCAATCCGCTTACACTTTTCAAAACATCCTTACTTCCTTTCAATGTTGTTTTAAGCTCATTGATGAGATGCAGTTGCGAATGAATAAATTCTTCACTCTTAACCGATGTTATGGCTTCAATTCGCCTTATTCCAGCAGCTACAGCACCCTCAGAGGTAATTTTGAAAAAGCCTATCTGGCCTGTTGCACTTACATGCGTGCCACCACATAATTCAATTGAATAGTGTTTGCCAAAAGTAACTACACGAACTATATCCCCATACTTCTCGCCAAACAAAGCCATTGCTCCTGTTTTTTTAGCTTCGTCAATTGGCATCAGTTTAACCGACTTTTTTATGTTCTTTCTGATTTTCGAGTTTACGATTTTTTCTATTCGAGCAATTTCCTCATCAGTTACTTTACTAAAATGCGAAAAGTCGAAACGTAAGTAATCGCTATTCACCAAACTTCCTTTTTGTTCTACATGTGCTCCTAAAACTTTCCTTAAGGCTGCATGCATCAAATGCGTTGCACTATGATTGTTTGCAATAAGGATCCGTTTGTTTTTATCAATTTTAGCTGTAAATATTGCTTCCAATTTTTCAGGCAAACGATCCGTAAAATGAATGATCACTCCATTTTCTTTTTTAGTGTCGTAGATAGGGATCATTTCATTTACATTATCTAAAACTCCCGAATCGCCAATTTGTCCGCCACTTTCAGAATAAAAAGGTGTTTTACTAAGAACAATATTATATGATTCCTTATTTTTAGTTTTAACTTTTCTCAATCTTACGATCTTCGTCTCACATTCAAACTCATCGTAACCTACAAATTCAGTTTCTTTATCCCCTTGTAAGGTCCTTCCGAATTCGGTATAGATCCAATCATCGGTATCAATTGAAGTTGCGGCACGAGAGCGATTCTTTTGCTCCTGCAAATGTTTATTAAAAGATTCTTCATCAATGCTGAGATCATAAGCACGAGCGATAAGCGATGTAAGATCCACAGGGAAACCAAAAGTATCATACAATTCAAATACTACTTTTCCATCTATCACTTTTGTTTTAGCAGAATTTGCCTCAATACAAACTTGATCGATGCGTTTTAAACCGTACTCTAGTGTTTTGTAAAAAGAGATCTCTTCCTCTTTTAAAACTTTTTCGATCAATAATTTTTGCATGTTCAATTCAGGAAAGGCTCCTCCCATCTGATGTGCTAATGTTGGCACCAAACGATGCATAAAAGGATCTTTCATGTTGAGCGATTGGTAACCGTAACGAATTGCACGGCGCAAAATTCTTCTGATCACATAACCTGCTCCAGTATTTCCGGGCAACTGCCCATCGGCAATGCTAAACGAAATAGTGCGTATATGATCAGCAATTACACGAATAGCGATATTGATATCTCTTTGCTTTTTGTGTTGCTCCTCACCTTCTGGTTTGTATCTAAGCCCTGATAATTCTTCAATTTTACTGATCAAAGGCATGAATACATCAGTATCGTAATTACTTTGTTTTTTCTGCAGCACACGCACCAAACGCTCAAAACCCATTCCTGTATCTACGTGTTGTTTTGGCAATTTTACTAATGATCCATCGGCCTTGCGTTCAAATTCCATGAACACATTATTCCAAATTTCAATTACTTGCGCATTATCGCTATTCACCAATGAAGCGCCACTTACTTTTGCTCTTTCTTCATCACTTCTTCCATCATAATGAATCTCGCTGCAAGGCCCGCATGGACCCATATCTCCCATTTCCCAGAAATTATCTTTTTTATTTCCGTTCAAAATGCGGTCTTCACTTATAAATTGTTTCCAAGTATCATATGCTTCCTGATCAAAGGCCAATCCTTCTTCTTTGCTTCCTTCAAAAACCGTAACGTATAAACGCGACTTATCAATTTTGTATACGTCCGTTAATAATTCCCAGGCCCAACTAATAGCATCTTTTTTAAAATAATCTCCAAAACTCCAGTTACCCAACATTTCAAACATGGTATGATGGTATGTATCCACACCAACTTCTTCCAAATCGTTATGTTTTCCACTTACACGCAAACATTTTTGTGTATCGGCAATGCGAGGATGTTTAACAGGTGAATTCCCTAAAAAAATATCTTTAAAAGGGGCCATACCGCTATTGTTGAACATAAGCGTTGGGTCGCCCTTAACAACCATTGGCGCACTAGGAACTATATGATGTCCTTTACTCTTAAAAAAACTTAAAAATGTATCTCTTACCTTGCTCGCTTCCATAAAAAAATGATCCCGTAAATATAATAAAATTGAGGGTTTTAAGGCTCTTTTTTATTCACAGATAATAAAAACAGGCTCATACTTTGCATTTTGCCCTAACGGGTAATTTTAGTAACTTAAACCCTTAAATGAACAAGGTAAAATACAGGTTCAATACCAAAAGTCTCACTTACGAAAAAGTGAGTGTTACGTTCAAGGAACGTTTCTGGAAAGTATTGTCGTACTTGGCTACAGGCCTTGTTTTTGCCACCTTAACCATTCTAGTTTCGCGTAAAATTTTACCATCTCCTTCCGAGAAAAAACAAAATCGAGAAATTGAAGCGTTAACATTTCAATACAATATCGTTAACGAAAAACTAAAAGAGATGGATCTGGTATTGCAAGATCTTGAAGAAAGAGACGATAATATTTACCGTTCTATTTTTGAAGCAGAACCTCTTCCTAAAAGCATGCGCAACGCGGGTTATGGCGGAAGTGATCGTTATTCGCAGTTTGATAATTTTGATAATGCGGAATTAATGAAGCAAACCACAGAACGTTTGGATAAAATTGGCAAGCGTTTGTATATACAATCACGATCGTTTGACGAAGTAGTAAAATTGGCGAAAAGCAAAGAACAGTTGATCAATTCTATTCCTGCCATTATGCCTATTAATAAAAAAGACCTTTCGCATGCGGTAACAAGTGGTTTTGGCTGGAGAACACATCCTATTTATAAAACACAAGAATTTCATCCAGGAATGGATTTTACCGCAGTGCAAGGAACACCAATTTACGCTACTGGAGATGGTGTTGTTGAACGTGCTGATAACATGGCACAAGGTTATGGAAATCACGTAGTGATAGATCACGGATTTGGTTATCAAACTTTATACGGACATATGAGTCGCATTAAATGTAAAGTAGGCGAGAAAGTAAAGCGTGGCCAATTAATTGGTTATGTTGGTAGCACAGGATTAAGTACAGCGCCACATGTTCATTACGAAGTTATTAAGAATGGAAATAAAACAAATCCTATAAGTTATTATTACAGCGATCTTTCGCCTTTGCAATACCAACAATTGGTTGAGAATAGTAAGAATGTTACTCAATCGTTTGACTAGACCACAAAACCATAGGCGTACAATATGAATTCACACAAAATTGGTTTTTACACTGCAATTTCTATTGTAATCGCTAACATGATCGGCACCGGCGTATTCACTAGTTTAGGTTTTCAGGTAATGGGAATTCAAAGTGGTGGAGCGCTTTTAGCATTATGGATAGTTGGGGGCGTTTTGGCATTGTGTGGTGCGTTAACCTATGGAGAAATTGGCGCCGCCTATCCTGAAAATGGCGGAGAGTTTTATTTTCTCTCTAAATTATATCACCCTGCGGTTGGTTTTTTAAGTGGCTGGGTAAGTGTTACAGTTGGCTTTGCGGCCCCAATTGCCGCGGCTTCCATGGCTTTAGGAAAATACGTTCATTCTGTTTACGCCGATGTAAATGTGATGATCCTAGCAATTGTTGTGATCATTGGAATAACTGCTTTGCATTCTTTTAATTTAAAAACAGGAAGCGCTTTTCAACGCGTGTTTACTATTGTAAAAGTTGCAGTTATCATTCTGTTTGTGCTCTTTGGAATTTCGCACACACCAAGTTTTGATATCTCTTTCAAATTAGACAATACCGCTGTAACCCAAATATTCTCGGCAAGTTTTGCCACATCGCTTATTTACGTAACCTATGCCTATAGTGGTTGGAATGCTGCGGCTTATTTATCGGGAGAAATAAAAGATGTGAATAGAACTTTACCTAGAGCTTTGATATTTGGAACTCTTATTGTTTTGGTGGTTTATACGCTTTTGAATTATGTTTTTTTGTACACAACTCCCATCGAATCTTTAAAAGGGCAAATTGAAGTTGGTTACTTAAGTGCGAACCAAATTTTTGGTACAAACATTGGAAAATACATGAGCTTGGCTATTGCCGTTTTACTTATTTCAACCATCAGCGCCATGATTTTAGCCGGCCCAAGAGTAATGCAAAGTATGGGTAAGGCTATACCTTCGCTGAATAGACTGGCAAAAACGAATAAAAATGGCGTTCCATTCATTGCTATTGGCATTCAATCGTTTATAGCCATTATATTGGTTATCTTTTCAAGTTTTGAATCGTTAATAAATTATATTGGTTTTACCTTAAATATTTTTACGTTTCTAACAGTTTTTGGTATTTTTATACTCCGATATAAAAAGCGTGATGTAGTGCGTCCTTTTAAAACACCCTTGTTCCCGCTTCCTCCTATTTTGTTCTTGCTAATTTTAGGGTGGATATTAGTGAATGTTTTAATTGAAAAACCGATGGAATCGTTGTTGGGTTTACTTACAGTGTTAGGAGGTTTAGGGTTTTACTACATAACGGTATATTTAGACAAGAAAAAAAATGAAAGTAATTAAGATCTATTTTTACACTTTATTAACGCTAACTTTTATTAGCTGCGATAGTAATTCAAGCGAAAGCAAACAAAAAGACAGAAAAGATAGCATTGAATATATTTTGCCGTCTACTGATACCACAAAATTCAAGGATCTGGCAGATCAAAACACAAAGCCTTTGCCACGTATTAATGATACGCTAAACGATCTTGCACATTTTATAAGTGGAAATGCAAATTCAACAAAGTACTTTAAAGATTTTAGAAATAATACTTCTTACACCGATTTCGCTGCACGTTTCTCAAAACGCTGGGTGAATTTTGATTCTACTAAATTACTGCCTATCAAAAATTTTGTGTCGTATGAATTTGTAAATGAAAGCAAGATCAAAAATCTTTTTTATCCATTTTCGGGTCCGGATATTTTATATGCAAATACCATTTTCCCTGCAGCCGACGTTTATACAATGATAGGATTAGAACCTGTAGGAACATTACCCATTGTAGACGACAAAAAAATTGTAGCTGATTCCATTCAAAAGTATGTAGATAAGATCAACTCATCACTTAACGCCATTTTAAAATTCAGTTTCTTCAGAACAGTAAGCATGAAAGAAGACCTACGCAATGATGAAGTGGATGGAACTATTCACTTGCTTTTACTGTTCTTGAATAAAACGGGTCATCAAATTGCTGACGTGAAACCATTTTACATTGATACTACAGGTGCAAAAAACTATTTAGAGTCAACCACCGTATTAAGCAAATCGAGCTATAAAAATAAAAGTATTGAAATAACAGCTATTGACAAGAATGGTAAGCTAAAAACCGTTACTTACACATCAACCGACCTAAGCGACCCTGCCTTAAGAAAAAATAAAGGTTTAATTACATACATCAATAATTTACATTTTGAAACTACTTATTTAAAAGGCGCTTCGTATTTGATGCACCTTTCGGCATTCGCAAAAATAAGAGAGTTGATCTTAGCTAATACCAAAAATATTGTTCAGGATGATAGTGGTATTGCTTTACATTATATTACTACCGATAAAAATAAATGGAAATTTACCTTTTACGGAGCTTATACAAAGCCAATAAATATGTTTGCCAAACATTACCAGGCCGATCTTGATTCGCTTTATAAAACACAGGGCGCTAAAAAACTTGGTTTTGGCTTAGGTTATAATTATCGCGATAAGAATAGCAGCTTTATGCTCATCAAAAAAACATAAGTTGAGTAAAACAATTCATATACTCTTTCTAATTCTTTCGAGTTTCTGTTTTTCGCAAAACAACTCATCTCTTTTGGCATCTATTATTTCTAATGATCCGATCCTTAAGAACATCATTGAAAAAAAAGACACTTATAAACCACAGATCATTTATACACAAATAGATCGCGATAAAAACAACGATCCTATTTTTACCGATCACACTTATTTATTGGATAGCGCCAATTATTTTTACTGCGCCAGTTTAGTAAAACTCCCCTGCTCTATTTTAGCGCTAGAGAAATTGAATGAATTAAATATTAATGGACTCAATAAACAAAGCTATATGTTTACCGACAAAACAATAGCTTGCCAAACCGGTGTAGATAAAGACACCAGTTCAGCTAGTGGCTATCCAAGCATTGAACATTACATTAAAAAAATGGCTTTGATAAGCGATAACTCAAGTTATAGCCGAATATTTGAGTTTCTCAATCCAAAATACATTCACAAAAAATTAAACGCTTATGGCTATCCTCAAATTCGTATTGTACATCGTTTTGATCCTATTTGCAAGCCGGAAGTTAATTACATCATGAATCAGGTGCGATTTTTTGATCGTAATTTAGAACTTGTATACAAACAAGAAGCTGATGCCAAATTCGTTTCGCTACCTAATCCATTAGGAACAATCGCATTAGGCCAAGATGTTTACAATAAAAAAAATCAACGTGTTTCCGAGAAAAAAGATTTTACTTATTCAAACTATATTCCTTTAGGTAATATTCATAGCATTTTAAAACGTTTACTATTCCATAATCATCTTCCACAAAAAGATCAATTCAATATCAGTAAAAGCGATTGGGTATTTTTAGTGCAGCACATTGGTATGTATCCTCGTGAGGCCGGCTATCCGCGTTACGACCCAAAAAAATTCGCCGATTCGTTTAAAAAATATTTTATGTATGGCAATAAAGTAAAGGTTATTGATTCTGACACCATGCGCGTATTTAACATGATAGGGTATTCTTATGGTTTTTTAGTAGATTGCGCTTACATTATTAATTACAAAACCAAAACCGAATTCATGCTAAGCGCTGTGTTATATACCAATGCTCGTAATAGTTTCGGGAGTGGCTCTTACGAATACGAAAGTGTTGGCATACCTTACTTAAAAGAATTAAGCGCCGAAATATATAAGCTAGAAGCAAAACGTAGGAAAGCATACGAACCGGACTTAAGTGAATTTGATTTTTACAATAACCCCAGCGATACAAGTAAAATACGTAAAGTAACCATTCATGGAAACATTACAGTAAATGGAAATCCATCTAACGGCAGTATTATTGTAAAATCCATTAATAAGCATTTTTTATACTTCCCAGAATTGGCCGCCGATAAAGAAGGTAAGTTTAATTTAAATCTTTTGGCCGGAGAGGAATATGAATTTGAATTCAATGTAAAAGATTCACCACCACAGGTAATTGATATTGATACCAAAAAAAATAAGGAGAATGATACCATTAATGTTTATGTTGATTTTATGTCGGCCCGACTCGAAAAAATGATCAAAACAAAACAGGATAGTTTATTTTTGGCCATGCTTAAGATCTACAACAAAATTTCGTTACGACAATTCTCCGAAAAATACGGAACACAAAAATTAGAAGGCCTTACATTCAAAGTTCAAATAGGTGCCTACAAATTCATTGAGAATTTTAATTACAATTCGGTCGCCGGAATGCCAATGATCATTCGCGAAACATTTGATGATTACATTACGCGTTTTACCATGGGTAATTATGCAACCTATAATGAGGCCTACGAATTATTAGGAAGGTTGAAAGAAACAAAGGCAAAAGACGCATTTATTCTCGCGGTTTACAATGGCAAACGTCTTTATTTAAATGAATTAATCGAGAGCGGTCTTCTGAAGTAAAAAGTTTGGAAAGTTAATCAGTTTAGAAAATGTTTTGGTCCCTGTGGCACTGGTACAAAAATTTTAAACAGGAACAAAGGCTCCAGGGGGCAAAACATCTACTATTTTTTCTTCTTCAACGCCTCTTCAATAAAAGCATAGGTACTCAGTATTTCAGGCTTGCCATTAATTACAGCCACATCATGTTCAAAATGCGCGCTTGGCAAATTATCGGCGGTAACTATCGACCAGCCATCATTCAGTTGCTTTACATTTTTTTTACCCATGTTGATCATAGGTTCAATAGCCAAAACTAATCCTTCTTTTATTTTTGGACCGTTACCGCGCGAACCATAATTTGGAACTTCAGGTTCTTCGTGTAAATTCTTACCCAGTCCATGCCCCACTAATTCGCGAACAACACCGTAACCATTCTTTTCGGCATGTTGTTGAATGGCATAACTAATATCTCCAATGCGATTTCCTTCTAACATTTGCTCAATGCCTTTGTACAAACACTCTTTTGTAACTTCTAACAAGCGTTTAACTTGCGGCGTAACTTCACCAACTTCGAATGTGTATGCGTGATCTCCAAAAAAACCATTTTTCTTTACACCACAATCAACCGAAATAATATCACCTTCTTTTACAGGTTTATCTCCAGGAATTCCATGAACAACTGTTTCGTTTATAGAAACACATAAGGTAGAAGGAAATGGTCCATTTGCACCTTTGTAACCTTTAAATGCAGGAATGCCGCCATTATCGCGAATAAATTCTTCGGCAAGCTTATCTAATTTAGCAGGGCTCACGCCTGGTTTTATTTCAGCAGCAATAAGCCCAAGAGTTCTTGAGACCATTAATGCCGATTCGCGCATCAACTCAATTTCCTCGCTGGTTTTTAAGAAGATCATTTTTTTCCAAATAGTTTACCCAGAAATGAGCCTCCGGATTTATTATAATTCATATGCGCATCAGGATTACGAAATTGGTGGGCAAAATCAGAACCTTCCGGATGCAACGTTTGCCATATTTCGCTCCAACCTAAAAAACCACCAACATTGCGATCATCAATAAAAATATCGGCATTTAATTTACGAGCTACGTTTTGATCCCATACTTCTTCAGGAAAATTTTTGTTCACTGCGTAAAATTCAACTCCATTTTTTTTACAATATTCAACCGCTTCATCTAAATATTCTGCATGTCTAAATGTCCAAAGGATTAATTTATGTCCACGTTTTTGTAACTCCTTCAACGTAGCAAAAGCAAACAACATCTCTTTTCCTATTTTAGGATAAGCATGTTCAACGATGGTGCCATCGAAATCAACGGCGATCGTTTTGCTATTTTGATCCATCATTTTCATCTTATAAATTCTTTACTGATATCACTTTAAGATCGGCATCTAGATCATAAAAACGTGGCTGACCTGTTCCTATTTCAAATTCTAATATTTGTTGCGGTGTCATTTTTTCTAAGTACATGATCAAAGCTCGCAAGCTGTTACCATGTGCAACAATTACTGCATTTTTTCCGGCCTTTAATTTTGGAACAATCTCTTTTTCAAAATAAGGGATCACGCGCGCTGCGGTATCTTTTAAACTTTCTCCATTTGGAGGAGGGATATCGTAACTCCTTCGCCAGATCTTTACTTGCTCTTCGCCATATTTTTTTGCCGTTTCGGTTTTATCCAACCCTTGAAGATCGCCATACATGCGCTCGTTCAAAGCTTTATCGTAAACCGGAGTAATTGCAGGATGCTTTGCAACTTCAAGCGCGGTAGATAAAGTTTTTTGTGCACGCATAAGATCTGACGAGTAAGCGTAGTCGAATTTAAAATTCTTTATTTTTTCTCCGGCTGCTTTTGCTTCATCTATTCCTTTTGGAGTAAGATCAACATCAACCCAGCCGGTAAATTTGTTCTCTAAATTCCAAGTGCTTTGTCCGTGACGGAAAATAACTAATTGTGCCATAAATTATAAAGAGCAAAGATACTACTTTAATCTATTTACCATGTTGGTAATATCTTAAATAATTAAGTCTCCATCGCAGGTTTGCTTTGGCATTAGCTAGCTCTAATACTGGCTTATCATCGGTATTAACAAGCTCATTATCATTTGAATAAATCTTATGATCTGTATTACACACGATCAATGTATTACGATGGTCTTGGCCACCTTTACCCATAATTAAAGTTGTTTTAAAGTTGGTATGGTGTAAGGTATTCAAAAGAATTTGCGTTCCTTTTCCTAAAGGCGCATCCACATATCCATGCCAATTAATGATCAATTTTCCGTTTGTGGAAAGTAAAGAAGATACTTTTTGGAAACACTCCGCAGTAATGGTGTGCACAGGTTGCTCTTCTCCTTTAAAAAGATCAAAAATAATGAGTTCATATGTTTTATCACATCTATTAACGTAAGTGCGAGCGTCGGTATTAAAACAATTTATAGTTGAACTTAAATTAAAGTGTTGTTTAGCCGCTTCTGTAATTCGTGAGTCAAATTCCACTGCATCCACTTCAAAATTCTTTTCTTCTATCAAATTCGCGAGTAATCCTCCCCCTAAACCCAAAACTAAAGCATTCGATCTTTTTGTTTGTGAAGGAATCATACTATCAATAATGTTGATGTATTCAGAAGTTGAGTGCTTTGTGCTTATCATCATTTCTGTCTGCACGATCTTATTGATCATTAACTGACGAATAGGTTGCTTTTCATTTAGAAATTCCACCACACCTATCTCGCCCATTATTCCGTGTTTATAATAAATAACAGAACCGTTATCATTTCCGATCATGGTTTTTAACGAAAATAAAAGTACAAGAGCAAATGGCAATGCCGAACCGGTTTTAAATATCTTTAGAACCAGAACGGCCGTAATAAATAAAATGATTGCAAACGCGAGCAAAGTTATTCTTAATCCAACGCTAGGAATTAGAAAAAATCCACAAAGCAAAGTAGATGCGATCCCTCCTACCGTTGAAATAGCATAAACTTTACCGCTAATGAGTCCTGCAGTTTCTACAGTAGTTGTATTTAATCTAACGATTAATGGCGTGGTGCATCCCAGAAAAAAAATAGGAACAAATATTAAAAGAGTTGAACTTAAAATTACAGCAAGTTTAAGATCGATGTAAGAAATATAAGGCACAACATAGCTCGCTAAAAAAGGCATTAAAGCAATACAAATGGCGGCAAGAACAACAACGTTGAATAATGTATTGGTTGGTTCTTTTTCACTACTTAACACTCCGCCATAATAATACCCAAATGCCAAGGCGCCTAATGTTACGGCAAGTATAGCGGCCCACACAAATAAACTTCCACCGTATAATGGCGAAAGTAGTTTAGCGCCACATAACTCAACGGCCATTACAGTTGCTCCTTCAACTAGTATAAGCGGAATGTATTTTTTCATTTATTGATGATACCGGCTATGATGAGCAACGACACAGCGAACATAAATATACCAATAATCCATTTTATAAATACTATACTGGTTTTTTGAAATACTTTGTTGCCAATAAACGCTCCTAAAAAAGCCGACAAAATTGCGGCTATCAAAATACCAGTATTGGAGCCTAGCTGCTTTAAACTGAACGAGTAAACACTCAATCTGGCAACATCCACCAGGCAAGCAATAGCTACCCCTGTTGCAATAAAAACAGCTTTATCGAGTTTCATTCGCAGCAAGAATGCAGTGCGCAAAGCGCCTTGATGTCCGCTTAATCCTCCAAAAAAACCGGTAAGGATGGCTCCCGGAATAAGGAATTTAGAATTAAAACTTATCTCGCTTAATTTTTTGTTTAATTCTACAATGGAGAAAAATAAAATAACCAATCCTATAATTAAACCATGCCATGTGATATTAAATTCTTTCTCGCCAAGATAATAGACATACAAGATCAAACTGGAGTGACTTATTTTCTGCAGCATCCAAGCGCCTGCAAACGATGCCAGAAGAGCAGGAATACCAAATTGCCAAAGTATTTTGTAATTGATATGCAGATGAACTAATCCTAATTTAAAAATGTTATTTAGCAAATGTACAATTGCCGTGAGAGCAATAGCTGTAGGGAGATCGAAGAATAAAGCAAACACCGGCATTAAAAGTGTACCTAATCCAAAGCCAGAAAAAAAAGTGATGAACGAGGCGGCTAATGCAGTTAATGATATAACAACATAGATCATTAGTTATGGTTTTGGTGAAATTTTACCAGTCCTTCCAATGGCGATTTAATAATAGTTCCCAAAGTATAACCCTTATTTTTTGCAGCGATCTCTAGAAATTCTTTGTAATTGAATCCGATAGATCCAACCGTGTTTACCAGATGTTTTTTTGCATCGGTATATTTAGAGATCTGATATGTAAAGAATTCTTCGAAACAGCTTACAATAAGACTTTTTACAAAATCATTGGTTTTGTGTTTTGAAATAAACAAACTCAACGCCGCCAAATATTTACTTGGCATATGTTTTTTGTAAACATTGTTCAGGATCTCCTCTCGATGATAGCCTTCTTTTTCAAAAGCATTTTTAATTTCTCTTGGCAACTCATCATGAAAATAATACGTGAGGAATTTATTTCCAATACTCGCGCCACTTCCATGATCGCCCCACATAAATCCAACGGAAGGAACATTCTCAATTATTTTTTCTCCATCATACAAAGCGCTGTTACTTCCTGTTCCTAAAATTCCGGCAATGCCAGGTTTATCCTGACACAAAGCACGTGATGCTGCTAACAGATCATGAGAGATATAAATATCTTTTACTTTTAAAATATTGCTGATGCCTTGTTTTACGATCTTACAATTATCTTCGTTAGAACAACCGGCACCATAATAATATACCTTGCTTATTTTTTCAACGTACTCGGCAACACTTGGCAATAGTTGCGCATAAATAGCATTCGAAATTTGGTCTTTGTTTTGGAAATAAGGATTAAACCCAATGGTAAAAACTTCTTTCACGATATGGTTTCCTTTTAACAAGATCCAATCCGTTTTTGTTGATCCACTATCAGCAATTAAAATGTACATAGTAACTAGAAGGATTTAGGTAAATATAATAATAAAAAAACCGTTCAACTATAGTGTTGAACGGTTTTTTAAAATTTATCTAGAGTTAATTTACGCTTGTTCGTCGTTACTCGCCGGCGTTTCGTTGTTAGCCGGAGCTTCAACTTCGCTTGCTGCTTCTTCAGCTACTGGTTTTGCTGCAAGTTTTGCTGCATTTTTTGCTGCAATTACTTCCTTGCGGGCAGTTTCTGCGCTAAATTTATCAGCTACTTTCTTTTTACCTTCGGTAACTAAATTATCCTTTTTCGCATTTACTTTACCTTCTTTATCTGCAAGCCATTTAGTGAATTTTTCTTCAACTTGTGCTTCAGTTAAAGCTCCCTTTGTAACGCCACCTAAAAGGTGTTTTTTGTAGATAACCCCTTTGTAAGAAAGGATAGCTCTGCATGTATCAGTAGGCTGTGCCCCTTTCAACATCCAGTTCAATGCTCCATTAAAATCAAGGTTAATTGTTGCAGGATTGGTAGTAGGGTTATAAACGCCTAACTTTTCAATGTACTTTCCATCACGTGGTGCACGACCATCTGCAACTACAATATGGAAGAACGCTGCGTCCTTTTTTCCATGTCTCTGTAGTCTAATCTTTACTGCCATTTTGAGTTTTATTTAAATTTTTAGGGTGCAAATGTCGTTAAAATCCTATAAACCGCCAAATAAATGTCCCTTATTGTATTGCTATCAGAGGAAAAATAGCTACTTTTGTCTAAAATTTTAACAATTATGCAGGTTAAAGAAAGAGGTATCATATTAGTTCCCATTGACTTTTCAGAACAATCGTTATTGGCTGTAAAACAGTCTTATAATCTTGCGAAGTATACCCACTCTAAGATCATTTTATTACATGTTTATAACAAAACGGGTGATGAAAGTTACGAAGCTCTAACCAAATTAACTAAACAAAGCGAACAGGAAAGTGGTGTTCCGTGCGAGTTCATGAACGTGAAGGGTGATATTTATGAGGAAACTGATCGCGTTGCAGAAGAAGTAAATGCCACCATGATCATTGCTGGTTTAGAAAGCCATATGCACTTCCGTAATATTATTGGAAGCAGCGCCAGCAAATTGATTCGTAAAGCACCATGCCCTATTATTACTATTCGTGGTAAAGAGAACCGCGATGGTTGCGAAAATATTTTATTACCATTAGATCTTTCAAACGAATCGCGCGAAAAAGTAGATGTTGCAGTGCAATTTGCCCATTATTTTGGCGCAAGTATTCGTATACTTTCAGTATTTAGTCCTAGCGATGCAGCTTACGAAAACAAATTGATCGCCTATTCTCATCAGGTTAAACACTTTGTAAAAAATAAAGGCATTGCTTGTACAAATAAATCTATTGCAAGCGATAATATTGCCGAAACTGTTGTTGAATATGCTAACAAAATTGAAGCTGATCTTATTATGATCATGAATAAGAAAAGTTTAGCTGTTGGCGAATTTTTTGGCGGAACCGATTCGCAAAAAATAGTTGATATCAGTAATATTCCTGTATTAACTATTCAGCCTAGTAAAAAAGTGAGCTTAACTCATTTTGGTACTGGTTTCTAGAAAGTTTCTTGTTTTAACCTCTTTTATTTCGTTTTTACTTGGGCGTGACCCCATGAAGCGAAATGCGCTTTATGAAATTCCCGGACACATTTCACTTCATGGGGTCGGGCTTTCCACTCCAATCTTTTTGCCCTTCCGTTTGTACTAAAAAAATATTTTGGACGCAAGGTCAAAAAGGATTTCCGTTGCAATCCCTCACGCAAGCGGTAAAAAACAGCTACTGCCTCTTTTTACCGCCAGCGCCAAGGATGCGAAGGGTTCCTGCCTGCCGGCAAGACAGGTAGCTCTTTTTTGTCCCGCCTCTTCGTCGGGACAAAAAAAGCCGAAGCGAAGCCCGCAGCAGCCCAGCCGCGAGCATTGAAAGCGTTTACGGCGAGCGGGGCGCCCAAATAAATAAATTTTTACTTTTAATTTACGCCCTTACCAGCCATCCACTCTTCGATCTTGTATTGGTTAAGTTCAAAGTAATCTAATTTTTTTACTACCACGCCATTATCGATGTAGTAAATTTGGGGTAAGTGTGTTCCTGCTAAATTCACAAAGGTTTTTCCCAAAGCAAATGATGCAGGAATATCGTCGCACTTTGTGTCTAAATAAAAAGGAGCGAGTTTATCCTTTTCACCATTTAAAATAAAATAGATGGGGACTTGTGGATTACTTTTGTTAATGAGTCTGAATTTTTTAGCGGCAATTCTACAGTGCGCACAAGTTAAACTTAAAAATACCATCACATGTTTTCCGCTTCGCAATTCCTTTTTTGGAATTTGCACTTTACTTGTGTCCTCAGGCTTGTACAGTAGGTCAAACTCCAATGGGTAATTTACTTTCTCGCCAAGATTATTGGATGAGTATGAAAAATCAACGGCATTCAAAATAAATGGAATCATAATAGCACTCACTCCAAAAAAAGAAATAAATAATTTATTGAATTTTATTTTCCAACCGCCCCAGAAAAAATAAATTGGTAAGGCTGCAGCTATCATGATCACATTTTTAATAATGGCTTTTAATGGGGTCATAAATAATCGTTCGCCAAAACATCCGCAATTACTGTCGTTACCATTGATCATGATCTGAAACGCGAGATAAATACTAAAAAAAATAAGCAATCCTATAGTAAGAGGCAAAGTGAATTTTCGGAGATCATAATTAATGATGAGAAGAAAACCAATGAGGAACTCGAGGCCTATCAGCAATCGTGCAATAATAGGGGCCGAATACCAATTGCCAATTCCAAGTTCAACAAACGTAAATTCAAAGGTTTCTATCACCGGATCGAGTTTGCTCCAACCCGAATAGATGAATATTAACCCGAGAGCTACACTTAGCACGATCATTATTATTCGCAGGGCCATTTTCATTGGTGCAAATTTACTGAAATATCTTTCTCTAAATCTATTTTCTTTGCTTGCTAACTCATATGATTGCAATTGGTCTATTGAATATTTCATCTCGGTCCTTTTTAACCACAAAGACGCTAAGTCACAAAGTTTAAAAAACAAAGCTGTACGCCTAAATTAAGAAAATCAAGCGCCTCCGGCGTGCGCAAAGTACACTAATGCCTATAACCGTAGTTAGGACCAAAGGTCCGATTTGACTTTGCGCTCCTAATTATTAAACATACACTAAAGCATCATGATCTGAAGGTTCATGAACTTAGTTCCTTAGTGTATTTGTGTTTAAAATATTGAATATGTCAATTTAAAACATTTAAGCAAATAATGTCTAATTTAGCATACGAATGGCCGAAGAACAAGTAATACTCGTTGATGAACACGATAAACCCATAGGCACCATGGGTAAATTAGAAGCTCATCAAAAAGGCCAATTGCATCGGGCATTTTCGGTTTTTATTTTTAATGATAAGGGCGAATTACTTTTACAAAAACGTGCTTTAAGTAAATATCACAGTGCGGGTTTATGGACCAACACTTGTTGCTCTCATCCAAAACCGAACGAAGAAACATTAGCCGCAGCAAACCGCCGATTAAGAGAAGAAATGGGATTAGATTCTCTTCTTATTCATAAAACGTCTTTTATTTACAAAACTCCATTCGATAACGGCCTTACCGAGCATGAATTTGACCATGTATTTATTGGGCAATCGAATGAAGACCCTATCATAAACTTGGAAGAAGTAGACAGCTTTAAATGGTTGAGTTTGGAAAATGTAAAGGAGAAAATTAAAAGAACTCCTGAAAGTTTTACGAGTTGGTTTAAAATTGCTTTGGGGATGGTATTTTAATTGTTAAAATTCATATTATGAAAAAAATAACATCTTTTTTATTACTGATATTTACTTGCCTCACTTCGTTTTCTCAAATCGGCGCCGATTACGGATTTAACTCTCAGTTTAACGCTAACGAACCATTTATACGCTTCAAATGGGATGATGGTACATTTAAAACAAAGCAAGTGAATGGTAATCTAGAATTATCGTACACAAAAGACGGATCCATTTTTATTTCTGATTGGGCTGATATCAATTGGCAAAAACCCTTTAGCGTCAAAACCTCTTTTAAAGAAGAAACTGGAAGCAGTGATAGAAGCTTTGGAATTTTATGGGGCGCCACCGGAATTGATAATGCTTATGTTTTTAAGATCAGCGATAACGGTATGTACACCTTTTTTAAATATGAAAAAGATAAGTATGTGGAAATAAAAGCTTGGACAAGCTCTCCAAATATTCTTACAAATAAAAAAACAAATGTGGTTGAGCTTAAAAGCGAAAAGAACGTTTACAATTTTTATGTGAATGGCGCGCTTACCTATACGCATGCCGCTTTGCCGTTTTACGGATTAGTGCATGGATACTTGGTTACAGGCCCCATTACGGTTGCATCCGATTATTATATCATTAATCAAAAGCAAACTGATAAAATAAATTTATTAGAGAACGCCAATAATTTTGGTCAAAAAATAAAACTGAGTGCCGCTATCAATACAGAAGATGATGAATTGTGCCCTGTGATATCATACGACGAAAGAACACTTTATGTGGCGCGAAAAAAAGCCTCGTACTACGAGAACACAAGTTACGACGATGATATTTGGCATTCTAGTTTTAACGTAAAAGATAGCACTTGGGGAGTGATGAAGAACATTGGCAAACCTTTGAATAATAAAACCAACAACTTTGTACAATATGTTAGTCCCGATAATAACAGTTTGATCGTAGGAAATCAATATAATAGTTTAGGCGAATATAAAGCTCCTGGCTATTCTATTACTCATCGCTCTGCACATGGGTGGACGATGCCAAAGCCCATAGAAATAAAAAACTATTACAATAAAAGTAATTATAATGAGATCTGTTTATCGCCCAATGGAAAAGTAATGTTACTCACCGCTCAGCGCAACGAAACGCAAGGCTTTAAAGATATTTATGTTTCATTTATAAATTCAGATAGTACGTGGTCAGAACCAAAGAACATGGGCAATGTGGTAAACACGTTTGCCAATGAAACCAGCCCGTTTATTGGCGCAGACGGTGTTACTTTGTATTTTTCAACGTGCGGACTTCCTGGATATGGAGGAAATGATATTTTTATGACTAAGCGTTTAGATGAAACATGGACGAATTGGAGTAAACCAAAAAATCTTGGTTCTAAAATAAATTCGAAAAAATGGGATGCATATTATACTATACCGGCATCAGGTAAAACAGCATACTTAGTTCAAGAAGATGGCACCAATAATAACGTGTACACAATTAAGCAACCTGAATCGGCGAGGCCCGATCCAATTGTTTTAATAAAAGGTAAAGTATTTAATTCAGAAACTAAAGAACATATGCAGGCTAATATTAGTTATAGCGAATTGGGTAAGAAAGCGATCTTAGGTCATTTAAATTCCGATCCTAAAACCGGAGAGTTTATGTTGGCATTACCACGAGGGAAAAAATATTCGTTCACGGCCAACAAACAACATTTTTTGGCAGTTCACGAGAATATCGATCTTGTTGACTTGAAAGCTTACTCTGAAAAAGAAGTTGATCTTTATTTAACTCCAATTAAAAAAGGAGAGAAGTTGGTATTGAACAATTTGTTTTTTAAAGCAAATACAGCCGATATTTTACCTGAATCGCACGAAGAGCTTGATAAAATTGTTGAAATTTTAAAATTGAATCGCAGTTTAAAAATAGAAGTGTCGGGGCATACCAGCAAAAATAATTCGAAGCCGGAATGGAACATGAATTTATCTACGAACCGTGCCAATTCGGTAAAAAGCTATTTTATTGAAAAAGGCATCGCTGAAACACGGATCATAGCCGTTGGCTATGGAAATTCAAAACCAATATTTGCCGGTATGGATGAAGCTACTTTAGCAAAGAACAGAAGAGTTGAGTTGGAGATATTGGAGAATTAAAACTTCACTTCCTTAACGCTCCATGCCTGTGGCTTATCATTAAAAAGGGGTTTTACCCTACTCCACACCGAATTAAATAATTCTGAATCGCGGTACGTGTTCAAATGCGTTTCTGATTTCCATAAACTGTAAGTGAAAAAAATATGTGGTGCGTTTTCGTCTTGCAACAACTCTACATAATCACATCCTTCAAAACCTCTGATCAAATTCCAATTATCTTTATACACGGCTAAAAAATCATTCACCTTTTCAGGCACAAAACTCATTTTTACAATTCGCTTTATCATTCAAACTCTATTAATAAATTAAAATCAAACTCTTTTCCAATTTGCCTTGGATGTAACATTTGATATGCGCTTTTTCCGTTGATGGCAATCTCTAATAATCCAAACGAATTAAAAAGGGCTAATACTTCGCCAAATTTTACATCATCGTAGGTATCGCTTATTTTTTCGATCACAGCCCCCGGTAAAATAATGGAGAAATTTCGTTTGCCCTTTGCTTTTTCAAAATCATCGCGTGTAACATTTGTGATCACATTTCCATAATCATCGGTATAAATATTTTTTCCGCGCAACTGATCTTCGTTCTTATAACTATTAAATTGAAATGCTTTATAATAATCCTCAGTTGCCACGGCAAAATCCTTGATCGGTTTTTTATGCATCAAATGCTGAGCTACATCAATAAACACATCTTTTAAAAAAAACTGATGCTGATCTTTATTATCAAAATAAATTTGGTAAACAGAATCGCTAAATGTTTCATCAATTAACGAGATCAAACCATTATCCAAACAAACAATATATTGATCTTTGTATTTAGTGAGCAAGTAGCGTGTATTATCAATTCCTTTGTTGTTTTGGTTTAACTGACTGTTGTTCACAATCAACTTTACCGCCACCAAATGAATAGTATCTTTTGGAAAATACGTTAAAGAATGTTTTAAAATGAACGCCGCATCGGAAATAGCATTATTGCGAACATCACAAGCTAGGTCAACTAAAGTAATATCCTTAATTTTGGCATACAGATTTGCCTTCACGATACCAAGGTAAGGATCGCGATATCCCAGATCTGTTGTTAATGTTACAATGCTCAATGTTCAAAAATAAATATTATTCTTGGCTAAGTTTTTTTTAAAATTGAATTTGATTAACAGCTTTATAAACAATACTAAATTAAACCTGAATTGGGAGAGAAATTAATTACACTCGATAGCATCGATCCGGTTGAGATCTACGGCGTGAACGACGTAAAACTTAACATCATAAAAAAATATTTTCCTAAGCTTAAACTGATTGCCAGAGGTTATTCGCTAAAAGTTCTTGGAGATGATTCGGAAATTGCAAGATTTGAGAAAAAAATGGAGTTAATGGTGGATTATTATCACAAAAGTGGTGTTTTAACCGATAATTCGATAGAACGTTTATTAGGGCAAACCGGAGATAACCTTATTGAAGCCAAGGAAGATGCCTTGAACAATGATATTATTTTATTTGGGAATAATGGTTTGGTTGTGAAAGCCAAAACTGATAACCAAAGACGAATGATGCGCTCTATCCTAAAAAACGATATGCTATTTGCAGTTGGCCCTGCAGGAACAGGCAAAACCTATACCGCCGTTGCTTTAGCCGTAAGATCTTTAAAGAATAAAGAAGTAAAACGTATCATTTTAACTCGCCCTGCCGTTGAAGCCGGAGAGAATTTAGGCTTTTTGCCCGGCGACTTGAAAGAGAAATTGGATCCGTATATGCAACCCTTGTACGATGCTTTGTTTGAAATGATACCTCAAGACAAACTGAATCAATATATCGAAAATCGCACCATACAAATTGCACCTTTGGCGTTCATGCGTGGAAGAACTTTAGATAATGCTTTTGTGATATTGGATGAAGCGCAAAACACCACCGAAAGTCAGATGAAAATGTTTTTAACTCGCATGGGAGCTAGCGCAAAGTTCATTGTTACAGGCGATCCAAGCCAAGTTGATCTTCCGGTAAAGCAACCAAGTGGTTTATTTCAAGCTGTGCGCCTCCTAAAAAATGTAGAAGGAATTGAAGTCATAGAACTTGACAATACGGATGTGATTCGGCACAAATTAGTACGCGCAATAATCGACAAATACGATGCTTCACCAAAAAACTAATGTTAACTTTGTAGTATGATCCCTTTTATTCAATCAAAATTACAATCGTCTATTACTCTTAAAACAACAGTAATGAATGATAAGGCCATTTTAAATTCGGTAAACGAAGCCATTTCTAAAATTACTGAAGCCTACAAAAACAAAGGCAAAGTTTTGTGGTGCGGAAATGGCGGAAGTGCAGCCGATGCACAACATTTAGCTGCCGAATTAAGCGGTAGGTTTTATTATGATCGTGCGCCTTTATTTTCTGAAGCATTGCACGTTAACACAAGTTATACCACCGCAGTTGCCAATGATTATAGTTACGATGTAATTTATAGCCGATTAGTAAAGGCCATGTGTGTAAAAGGTGATGTGTTAATAGGATTAAGCACCAGCGGCAACAGCGCCAACGTTGTAAAAGCTTTTGAAGAAGCGCGCAGCATGGGTGTGATAACAGTTGGTTTTACCGGTGAAACAGGAGGTAAAATGAAGCCATTCAGTGATATTTTAATAAACATTCCGAGTACCGATACACCGCGAATTCAAGAGTGCCATATGCTCCTTGGACATACCATTTGCGAAATAGTGGAAATGAATTTGTTTCCAAAAAAATAATACCAAATATATTTATGATTTAGTCTAAAGATTCGAAGTTACTTTTTATGAAGACGAGTCTAAAAAATGTTGCTTAGCCTTTGCTACGGAACCATTTTTTAACGAAGTGTGGATGAAAAAGAACGAGAATATTGGGCTAAATTATATGTATATTTGGTATCAAAATGGAAATTAAAACCGCCATAATACTTGCCGGAGGATTTGGCACACGTTTAAAAACTGTGGTGAGCGATGTTCCAAAGCCAATGGCTCCCGTAAATGGTGTTCCATTTCTATCTTACCAACTCAATTATTTAAAACACCATGGCATTGATACCGTAATTTTTTCGGTTGGCTATTTGCACGAAAAAATAATGTCTTTTTACAAAAATGAATTCAACGGGATGGAATTAAGTTACGTTGTAGAGAACGAACCTCTGGGCACAGGCGGCGGAATAAGAAAAGCCATGGAACAATGCAAAGATGTAGAAGTTTTAGTTTTGAATGGCGATTCATTTTTTGATGTTGATCTTAACAAATTTCAGCAATACCACGAATTTAAAAACGCCTCTTTCTCTTTGGCTTTGCGCAAAGTTGAAGACGCTTCTCGATATGGCTGTATTGAAATTGAAAACGATAATCGTATTACTTCTTTTCAAGAAAAAAGTGATACACCTAAAGCAGGATCGATAAATGCGGGCGTTTATATTTTGGATAGAAAACTGTTTTTACAATACACACCTACCGACACAAAATTCTCGATTGAGAAAGATTTTTTTGAAAAAGAGATACCGGTACATCCAATTTACGGTTTTGAATTTGATGGCTACTTTATAGATATTGGAATTCCGGAAGATTACACAAAAGCACAACATGACCTTAAAGGATCTAAATATAAATAAGGATTGGAGCTTATTCCTCGACCGTGATGGCGTTATCAATAAAAAATTGGATAACGATTACGTAAAGCATTGGATGGAGTTTGAATTTGAAAAAGATGTAGTGTCGAATTTCAAAAAACTAAACGATACGTTTGAAACAATTGTGGTGGTAACCAATCAACAAGGCATCGGTAAAGGCGTTTACACAAAAGAAGATCTTGAACTCATTCACAATAATATGATGTATGAATTAAAATACTACAAAGGGATAATTCATAAAGTTTATTACTCTCCACATTTGGCTTCTGAAAATAACCCGATGCGTAAACCAAATATTGGAATGGCTTTGGAGGCAAAAAAGGATTTTCCAAACATCAACTTTACAAAAAGTATTATTGTTGGTGATAGCATGAGTGATATGGAATTTGGAAGAACTGCCGGAATGAGAACTGTTTTTATTAGCGACAAAAAAGCAACCGATCCAAAAGTAGATATTCAATTCTCCTCACTTTCAGAATTCATTCTTTCGCTATGAAATGAGCCTTGACAATTTAAATGCAAAAAAAATCATGGCGAATTCCATGTGTCCTTTAAAAATAATTATGTCACATGAAAGTTTCGATAATTACTGCAACGTTTAATAGTGAAGCCTTTTTGGAGCAAACCATCAATTCGGTTTTGCAACAAACGCATAAAGATATTGAGTATATTATTGTAGATGGTAATTCTACAGACTCTACAATTGCCATCATCAATAAACACAAAGATAAAATAAGTCATTTTATTTCCGAAAAAGATGAAGGCATTTACCATGCACTCAACAAAGGAATTGCCTTGGCAACCGGCGATATTATAGCTTTTTTACATTCTGATGATTTTTACACAAGCAATCATGTGATAGAACATGTTGTGCATGAATTTACAAAGAAGAATACAGATGGATTATACGCCAATTTATATTTTGTAGATAAAAATGATCCTGAAAAAATAACGCGCAAATGGCATTCGGGTGATTATTCTCCAAACAGTTTTATGTATGGCTGGATGCCTCCTCACCCTACTCTTTTTTTAAAGAAAGCAGTTTACAAAAAATTTGGAGTTTTTAATTTGGATCTTAAAACCTCAGCCGATTACGAATTGATGTTGCGCTTTATTCATAAACATCAAATTAGTTTAACTTACCTAAATGAGTTCATTATAAAAATGCGTGTGGGCGGACAAAGTACGGCAAGCGTGAACAATCGTGTAAAAGCAAATATAGAAGACAGAAAAGCGTGGGAAGTAAATGGATTGAAACCCAAATTTTTTACGCTTTGGCTAAAGCCTTTACGAAAGGTTGGGCAATTTTTTTGAAACATAATGGAACGCTGATAACACAGATTCCTATGATCTCTTATGATTTTACTGTGCTAATCACAAAAAACAGCACCGTCTTCGTTCTATTCAGTCTCCCTTCGAAACCCAGTGTTTGGATGGAAAAGTTTAGTTTCGAGGCATGCCAAGACTAATAAAACAAGGAGTTTACTAAGGTAAACCTGCCTATCCGGCAGGCAGGTGACTAGTTTTTTAGACAAGCATAACGAAGAAAATGAACTTTTTGACCAAACACTATTTAGTCGAACCTCAAAAAGTATTTTTTATTATTTGGGCGCCTTATCGGGCTATCACTTCAAGCTTGTTTGTCCTTTGCTATGTTTGTCGCACTG